>NZ_JBHJRC010000035.1:0-40524 GCF_042261735.1 Kitasatospora sp. NPDC056327
GGACCGGCCCCGGCCCCGCCCGTCCCCGCCGTGCTCAGAGCGTCCGGCGCACGCCCGCCTGGCGCTCCAGGTTGCGGAGCTGGACGGCCAGATCGCCCTCCACCGCGGTGTGCGCGGGGCCGCTGCGGCCGATCGGCAGCACCTCCTCGCTGCGCATGTCCTCCAGCATCAGCGCGAACGCCGCGTACCCCGCGACGACCGCCACCAGCAGACCGAGCACCCCCGAGGTCCGGGTGAGCCACTCGGAGCCGGTCAGACCCGCGAGGCCGGTGGCCGCCCAGCGGGGCAGCGAGGCCACCAGGACGAACCAGAGCGCGCGCTTGGGCCCGGTCACCGAGGCCATCAGCGCCCCGAAGCAGAGGAACGCCAGGTTGAACACGCCCAGCACCCGGAGCCCGTCGGCCGCGCCGCTGAACAGCACCAGCGAGTAGGCCAGCCAGCTGCCGGCGAACACCCCCATGAGCGTCGCGGCGATCACGTCACGGGCCCCGAACGCCAGCACGCTCACCAGGATCTGGAGGAAGAACGCGGGCAGCACGCACAGCGCGACCGCCGCCCGCGCCCCCGGCCCGAGGATCCCGAGCTGCAGGCATCCCGTCAGCACCGAGGCGATCGCCACCGTGAAGAAGCCCAGCGGCATGGGCGAGGCGATGGGCCTCAGGTTGATCCGGGTCATCGCCCGGAGGTCCGGCTCGAACCGGCGGGCCGCCGGGTCGTCGTGGCCGGCGGCGGAGGGGGCGGGGCTTGAGCTCAAGGTGCGGCGTCCTTCGTGGTTCCTACCCGGATGACGGAACGCCGGCATCCGCACCCACCACCCGACGGCAGGCACTTCCCGAACCTACGACCGCCCCGCCCCACCCGCTGTACCCCCTGCGCCCGGCCCCTGACACCACAGCGCACCACCGCGCACCACCGCCCACCATCCCGGCATCCGCGCCGCCCGGCTCACCGCCTCCCTCACGGACAGCGCGCTGCCCGGCCGCCTCCTGGCTACCCACGTGCCCGGCGGCCGGGCCTTCGCCCTCGTCCTGCTGGCCCTGACCGTGGCCGCGGTGGGCGTCTGGTTCCTGCTCCGCCCGCCGCGTACCGTCACCGCCGCCTCCGACCGGCTAGCCCTCGGGCTGGCCCTCGCCATCTGTCTGGCCCCGGCCACCCGGTTCGGCTACCCCCCGGTGCCGTTCGTCCTGGTCGGCTGGGTCCGGCTCCGCCCGGATTCCCTCAGATCAGGAGAACACATGCGCACCGCCGCCGTTCCCCAACAAAGCTCCCCCGGCCTCCACAGCCCCCGCGCCGGCTCGGATGGACCTACGCACTGCTCCGGGTGCTCGGCTGCCGGACCGTCAGGACCCACCGGCTCGCCCTGGGCCGCGCCACCGGCACCCACCCGATGAGCCTCCCCTACCGCACCGGCCTGCCGGTGCACGGGCGCGCCTTCGTCACCGACGGCGCGCACGGACTCGGCCCGAACTCCGAGTTCCCCACGGAGCGGCGGCTGATGGTCCCGGTCCGGACGCTCGACGCGCTCACCGACGCCCGCACCGGCGGACCGCTGCCGGAACGCGTCGACTTCGTCAAGGCCGACGTCGAGGGCGCCGAGCCTCTGGTCGTCGAGGGCGCCCGGGAGACCCTGCTGCGGAACCGCCCCGCCCTGCTGCTGGAGATCGAGGCCAGGCACCTCGCCAAGTACGGCGAGCGCCCGGACCGCCTCGTCGCCCGGCTGTCCGCCCTCGGCTACGCGATGTACGTCTGGCGCCGCGACCACTGGCACCCCGTCGACCACGTCACCGGGGCCCACCGCAACTACCTCTTCACCACCACCCCGCCGGAGGCCTGACCCATGCCCCGCACCCTCGTCGTCACCAACGACTTCCCGCCCCGCCAGGGCGGCATCGAGACCTTCGTCCACGCCATGACGAAACGCTTCGACCCAGCCGCGGTCAGCCGGGGACGGCTCGCACCTGGGCGCTGCGGCTGATCAGTGCCCGGGCGTCCGCGGGGTTACCGGCGTCCAGGAGGTGTCCGACCACGGTGAGCACAACCGCCTCGGGCCGGCTCCCGACCTTCCTCAGGAGTGCCTCCGCAGCCTCGCTGAGGCCCCGGCTGCGGCACGCATGGATCGCGGCGGCGGACTCCGCAGCAGCCGCCTCGTCGCCGGCATGGTCAAGCATGCCGACGGCGTGCTCGAAGCGGCCGCTGTCCAGGTGCAGCAACAGCTCGTCGACCGGCCAGTGCAGATCCGCGGCCGAACCGCGGCGCCGGTCCCCCTCGGCAGGGGGGACCGGCGCTGCGGCCGCGGCGCCGGTCCCCCCTGCGAGTGCCGTCACGGCCCCGCCGCGCATGCTGTCAGCGGTGTCAGCGGCCGGCTTGACCGCCGTGGCAGGGCCGCTGCCGTCGGCAGCGGTCTCGTACTCCTCCGAAACGCGCTGCATCAGGCGCTTGAGTTCTGCCAGAGCGACCACTCCAGCCGTGGACCTGCGCTCCGCAAGCCGGTGGAGCTTGAGGACCGTGTCGGTGTCGGGGTGCATAACCTTCCCCGACGCGAGGCGGTTGAGGACCGAGCGGGAACTGTGGATCTGACCTGCGGCACTGCGCAGCGACCCGCCAGTGGCGCCCAGCAGGGTGCGCACCGCCTGGGCGAGGTCGCGGCGGGCCGGGGGAAGGGATGGCGAAAGGGCCTTCAGGTGTCCGCGCGGAGGCAAAGGAACTCCCCGGAGGTAGGAGCGACGAAGAGTGAGCCCATCTTCGCAAACGCCTGTGACAGCCGGGAAGCTCTGCGGCACCGCAGGGACGGTTCCGGGCTCCGGCGCGAGGAGGGACACCCGGGGACAGGGAGCCCTTCTCAAGTCCTGCCGTGTGCGCTTCGCTTGAGGAACAGGCGGAACCGGCCGCTGACAGCCCGGCTGAGCCCACGGCGCTGGAGCATGAGAGGATCCGAGGAGCATGGTGGCAAATCCGTCCTGGACGGACGAGGAACTCGGCACCAAGAAGCGCGTCGCACTGTGGCTGGTGACCGAGGTCGGACTCGGCAGCGTGTTCACCAAGGAGCAGCTCCGGACGGCCTTCGAGGGGGTCAGCCAGGTCGACCGCCGCATGAGGGAGCTCCGCGACCACGAGTGGCAGATCGACACCAACCGGGAGGATCCGGCCCTCGACCCCAGCGAGCACCGGTTCGTGAAGCAGGGAATCCCGGTGTGGGAGCCCGGTATGGGGGGCCGCAAAGCGACCGAGTCCGTGGGAGCCGTCCAGCGCCGCGCCGTGCTCCTTCAGGACAACTATCTGTGCCGGACCTGCGGCATCGGCAACGGCGAGCCCTACGGCGACGGACACGGCGCCACCTCTCACCTGGACATCGCGCGGCGTTCGGTCACCCTGCCCGGCGGCAGCACCGAGGTGCAACTGGTCACCGAGTGCACCCGGTGCCGCGTCGGCGGCCGCGACGCCGGCGCCGACCTCAGCGCCTTCGCGTCGGCGCTGGCCCAGCTGTCGGCCTACGAGCGCAAGATGCTCTCTGCCTGGGTGGGCCAGGACGCCCGCGGCTTCAACGAGGTGGAGAAGCTCTGGGGGGTCTACCGCACGCTGCCGGCGGCGGCGCGCGCAGAAGTCCGCGACATGCTGCTGTAGTCCGCTCCCCCGGGGCCGGCCCCGCATCACCCGGGCCGCCCGTGCCACCAGCCCTCGCAGTTTCCGAACCGCTTTCACGCACACGAAGGAGCACACCCGTGTTGATCGACTTCGGCCAGCCCCACGAAGCCGCTGGGAACCGCGAGCTCGTGGCCCACCGGCTGAAGGAGCTGCGGAACGGGAACGGGGTCCCGGAAACGCTGACCGTCGAGTGGCGCGGGAAGCCCATCCACATCGAGGTCATCGACATGCCCGTCGAAGTCCTGCGCTACAACCCCGGTACTCATCGCATCCGTGCCCAGCGCGCCTACGACCAGGTCCGGGACGGCTTGCTGACCGATGACCCCTGGAGCCCCGCGAGCCAGGAGTACCTCCACCACCTGCTGAAGGCTCTGCCGGCCGACCCCTCCAGGACCGACAAGGCCTTCGAGGACCTGGCCGAGAGCCTGCGCGAGTACCAGCAGAACGAGCCCGGCCTGATCACGCACGAGGGCATCCTCGTCAACGGCAACACCCGCCGGGCGGCCCTCAAGGAGCTCGGGCGCACCAGCATGCGGGTCGGAGTCCTGCCGGAGAGCTGCGAGTGGAGTGACATCCACGCCGTCGAGCTCTCCCTCCAGCTGCGCCCGGACACCCGGCGGGACTACTCCTACATCAATCACCTGCTCGCTCTGGAGGAGCAGGTGACGCTCGGCAAGCCGCTGCCGGAGATCGCCCGCAGCTTCCACACCACGAAGCCGGCCTGCGACCGCGACCTGTGGATCCTGGCACAGCTCCGGGACCTCATCGGCCGCAGTGCCACCGGAGCCGCTTCCCTGCGGCTGATGGACTTCGAAGAAGCAAAGGAGCGGTTCTTCGAGCTCTACCGCGCGTACAACACGGAGTCGGCGCGCAACCGGGAGCGTGCCGACCTGCTGAAGGAGGGACGGCTCGCGGCCATCGTGCTGGAGTTCGCCAAGACCGACGTCCGGTTCATCCAGCCCGATTTCCAGGAACGGTTCCTGGACCAGCGGCTTCCCGCAGATCTCAGGCCCGTCCCTGCCCAGGCGGCCCCGGCGGTGGCCATTCCCGGTCTCGGCCGCACCATCCAGGCCGCCGGCGCGAACGTCGCCGCGGCCAAGGCGCTCACCGACTCGCTGCTCCGGGCCAAGGCCGTCAGAGCGGCCGGCGCCGCGGCGACCCCCGAGGAGCAGACGGCAGCCGCCGCTGTCCTCGACCGGACCAGGATCGTCTTCAACGAGGCTCTGGAGTTCGCCGGCAAGGACTTCCGGCTCAGGAAGAAGCGCCTCGCCGCTCCCGACCGCGTCACCGATGCCTGCAAGGACCTGGAACAGTGCGTCACCGACCTCGTCCTCGCCCGCGGCAACGGAAGCCTGGACGAAGGAGCGTTCGACGACGCCCTGCTGCAGCTGCGCACCATCATGGGGCGCGTCGCCGCCGAGGCCCGCAAGAGCGTGCCGCTGCCGGGTGAGGGCCTTGAGTGGCTCAACACGGCCGTGAGGAAGCAGCAGTGACGGACACCCAGGCCGATCCCTCGCTGCGGATCGCATTCGATGTGTCCCGGACCCGCGTCGTCCTGCGCGGCGCACCGGGCCACGAACAGGACTTCGCGGACCTGGCCGCCCGCATCGCCCCGGGCGGCCAGCGCGGCCCGCTGATCGGCGAGTTCGAGCTCGATGACTTCCTCGACCGCATCATCGAGCTCGGTTCCTGGCACCACGACGGCGTCGAGTGGGAGGAGCCGCTGGTCCGGCTCGTCGCCGGCGTCCTCGACGACGCCGACCGGGCTCAGCGCGCCCTCCACAGCGGTGCGGACACCGGCCAGGGCAGGGTCTCCCCGGAGGACGTGACCGGTCTTCTGGGCGATGACTGGACCGGAGACCTCACCCCGTTCCAGCTCCGCGACGCAGCCCAGCTGCTGTCACTCGGGCACGGTGCGAACTTCAGCGTTCCCGGTGCCGGCAAGACCCGCGTCTCGCTCGCCGTTTACGCCGCCATGCGTGAACAGGGCCTGGCCAAGCGGCTCCTGGTCGTCGGCCCCAAGTCGGCTTACGAGGCATGGCAGACGGAGCCTCAGCTCTGCTTCCGGACACCACCCCGGGTAGCCGTCATGGGCCGCACGCCCGACTACGGCGCGGAGGTACTGCTGGTCAACTACGAGCGCCTGTCCCGGGCCGTACCCGGCCTCGCCTCGTGGCTGGGCGCGGCGCCCTCGATGCTGGTCCTCGACGAGGCCCACCGCATGAAGCTCGGCGCCAACGGGACCTACGGCTCCGCCTGCCTGGCACTCGGGCCCACCGCCACCCGCAGGCTCATCCTCACCGGCACTCCGGCCCCCAATGGGGCCCGGGACCTGGAGAATCTGCTGTCGTTCGTCTGGCCCGGCCACGGCAAGCGCGTCGTCTCCGACGCCGTCCGCGGCGGCGACCTCGCCTACGCCAGCACAGTGCTCCGTCCGCTGTTCACCCGCACCACCAAGCGGGAGCTCGGCCTGCCCCCCTTTGAACCGAAGGTCCGGTACGTCAGCCTCCCTCCGATCCACCGGGAGTTGTACGAGGCCCTCAAGGGCAACTTCTCGCCCCGGGCCGAGGCGTCCCGCACCGACATCGAAGCCCTCGGGCGGGCAGCACTGCGCCTGCTCATGGCCGCGACCAGCCCGGCCCTCCTGGTCGAGGGCAGCAGCCCGCACGAGCCGCTCGCCTACCGGGTACCGGCTCTTGAGGCAGCACCCGGAGAGTCCCTCCACACGCTCCTTCGCGACCTGCCCAGCTACGAGCTCTCCCCCAAGTTCCAGGAGGCGGTCCGGATCGTCGCCTCCAACGCGGCGGCGGGCCGCAAGACGATCGTCTGGACCACGTTCGTACGCAGCATCACCACTCTGGGCGTGCTTCTCGCCCCGCACTCGCCGGCCATCGTCCACGGTGGCACGGCTGACCGGGAGGAGGAGATCCGCCGGTTCCGTGAAGACCCCGACTGCATGGTGCTGCTCTCCAATCCGGCCACCCTGGGCGAAGGCATAAGCCTGCACCAGGCGTGCCACGACGCGGTCTACGTCGACCGCGACTTCATGGCTGGCCGGTTCCTGCAGAGCCTCGACCGGATCCACCGTCTGGGCCTCGCCCCCGGCACGGAGACACGGGTCACCGTTCTCGTCGCGGAGGGCACCATCGACGAGGTGGTCCAGCTGCGCCTTGAGGCGAAGCTGGCGTTCATGGGCAGCATCCTGGACGACCCTGAGGTGCGCCAGCTCGCTGACCTCGCCGAGGAGCCCGTCGGCAGCGCTGGCCTGGACCTGGCGGACATCCGTGAACTCCTGCGCCATCTCGACCCCCCCGTTCCGGCCGGCCGATGACCGCGGAGAGAGCCGGGACCAGCAGCCGTGACGGGCCCGGCGCGCCGTACGGATCACCGGGAACGGCACCGGCTCCCGGCCGGCACTCCGGCCCGGGCACCCGTGGCTCACGGCCGACCGGAGCCACCAGGCAGCCGCACAGGTCCCCGGTCTGCCCGCACCGGGTACCAGCGCGACCGAAGGTGTCCGCCTGGCACCCTGGACTCAGGAGCATGAAGACGCACGATGGGTGGAACTGGAGTGCACCAAGTGGGTGGTAGCGCAGGAAAGCGGTCCGGGCACCGGGACACCGCTGCTGCTGGAACCGCGGGGGCAGTGGGGGCGGACACCACCGCATGGGTTGCCCCGGAAGGGTCGTGGGCCTCCTCGGCCGCCAGGCGCCGCAACATGCAGGCGATCCGGAGCCGGGACACGTCCCCCGAGCTCGCGCTGCGTTCTCTCGTCCATGCCGAAGGACTCCGGTACCGGGTCGCGGCAAAGCCGCTGCCCGGCATGCGGCGGACAGCCGATCTGCTGTTCCGTCCCACCCGGGTAGCCGTTTTTGTCGACGGGTGCTTCTGGCACGGATGCCCGGAGCACTTCGTTGCGCCCAAGACGAATCCCTCGTACTGGGAGTCGAAGATCGGTGGGAACGTCAGCCGGGACCGGGACACCGACGAGCGCCTCGCCGGCGAAGGGTGGCTCGTGCTGCGGTTCTGGGCACATCAGCCGCCCGCGGAGTGTGCGGACGCGGTGGTGACAGCCGTCGTGGCGCGGAGAGCAGAGCTCGCCGAACGGAAACGGCAGCGGGCGGCGGAGGAATAGGGCCGCCCGCTACGGGGCCGCCCGCGGTCAGGTGCCAGCGGGCGGCCCGTCGGCGGACTCAGCTGATCCTGGCCTTGTTGGCTTTGAAGAGCTCGTGCCGACCGTGGTCCTCCTGGCCGACGAAAGCCTTGAATTCACGGAGCAGATAAGCCATGGCGCCGTCCTGGCCCGCCTCGGTCTCCTCGATGGAGAAGTCCCGGCCGAGGTGGGAAAGGCGCCGCTCGATGTCGTTCATCCCCAGGACAACACCGGTCCTGTCCAGCGCGGTGACGATCTGCTCCGCGGTCATCGGTTCGCTCTTGCCGCGAAGGAGCCGGTAGACCGGGTCGTGGGTGGTCTCGGTCCGCTCGCGCGGGGTGCCTTCCTTCCGGAGTGCCCTGGCGATCGATAGCCCGACCGCCTCGGCGACCGGCGGAGGGAAGGCGTTACCGATCTGGCGGTACCCCGTGGTCTTCGCTCCGGCGAACTGCCAGTCGTCGCTGAAGCCCTGGATCCGCGCGGCCATCCGACTGGTCAGCTTGGGACCGCCCCTGACCTCGCCCTTCTTGCTCACGGCCGGCGTGAAGTCCGGCTTCGGGGCTTCGTTGGAGAGGCCCCACGCGTCCACTCCCAGCGCCTCCCACGCAGCCTTGGCCCGTGAAGGGCCGAGATCGGCCCCGCCGTGCTTCTTGGAACCGCCGACGATGGTGGGTGCGATGCCATCGGCCCTGGCGGCCCATGCCTTGGCACCACCCCAACCGTTTGCCGCCATGAGGTCCCCCAGAGTCTCACCAACGGTAGGCGCGGGTTCGTCCCTGGGCTCCGGCCAGTGGAAGTAGTCGGCGAACTCATCCTGGAGCGCCACCAGGACGAACCTGGGCCGCAGCTGCGGCACGCCGAACTGGGATGCCTGGAGCAGCCGCCACTCACCTGCGTAGCCGTAGTCACGGAGAGTGTCCAGCACGTGCTGGCGGTAAGCCGAGAAGCGGTTGGCACTCAGTCCGCGCACGTTCTCCAGCATGAGTGCCCTGGGCTTGATGCGGCCTGCCAGATGAACCGCCCAGGCGAACAGATCACGTTCATCAGTGGCACCGAGCTGTTTGCCGGCGATGGTGAACGGAGGGCACGGAACGCCACCCGCCAGAAGCGGGACGCCGTGGTACTCGTCGGGGTTCCAGACCGACTCGTCGGCGACATCGCCCTCCACGACCTTCCACTCCGGCCGGTTGAGCCTGAGGGTCTTGCACGCGTTCGGGTCGAGCTCGACAGCGAGCCGGTGCTCGAATCCCGCCCTTTCAAGTCCGAGGGCCTGCCCCCCTGCTCCTGCGCAGATTTCGACAACCTCAAGGGCAGACATTCATCCTCCGTACAACACGCACCGAACCTTCGGGACGGGAGGCACCGGGCAGCGGACTGGAAACAGTCCCGATGTCGAACAAACCGGCTACCTCCCCTTCAGGTGTGACCTTGCCACTGCGTCCCCGCCCAGCCCAAACCTCATCCGCAGGGCGCCAGGGACAGACGACCTGTGTGGACCGGCCAGTGTAGTTGCGAGCCCGGACACACCAGCCGGCCTGGCACGGACCACGCCCGTGCACAACGTGCTGATGTGAACGAGGACACGCGGCGCACTCCCCACAGCGTCCGACAGCAGGAGACCAGCCCCGGGGAGAGACGGAAGGCCGACCCGTCCGCGGTATCCCGGAGGCTGCGCGGCCTCATCAGGCGCCTGACACCGGCGGCGGACGGGAGCACCAGGGCCCACCGCTTCCGCCAATGATGCCAGCTCCTGTGCCCCGCAGAACCTGCCCGGCCGCTCGCACCCGCCACACCCAGGACCTGTGCGGCACCCCGCCCCCGCCTCCGGGCCCTGCGGGCCACCGCCTCAGACTGCCGTCACCACTGGCACAGCCCACGGCTGGGGCAGGCCGAATGCCGCCGCGGCTACGTGTGCGGCCAGAAGTGGCGGCACGGCGTTTCCGGCCTGCTCGTACTGCTTCGTCTGGGTTCCCTGCCACGGGTAGTCCCCGGGGAAGGACTGCAGCAGCCCCGCTTCGCGGACGGTGATCCGCGCCGTGTCGGAGGCGCCGCCGCGGTCCTTCCAGCATCCGCGGTCGCGGGACTCGGCAAGGGCACGGCGGGCCTGGGTCGGAAAAGGCTCGGCGCCGCCCGTCTTGCCACCGCCGGCGGTCACCGTGGGCGAAGGCCGGTCGGTGGCACCCCAGCCGATACCTTCCGCCATGGACACCCAGCGCACCCGGGATTCCCCGAAGAGGTTGCCGTCCTCGCCGAACTCGGTGTGCGTCGGCTCGGGAGGCTGGGCGGTCCGCTGGCGCGAGGCGATCAGGATCGCCCGGCGCCGGCTCTGCGGAACACCGAAGTCGGCGGAGTTCAGGTTGCCGCACCAGGTGCTGTAGCCCCAGCCCCTCAGCACCTCCGCGTAATGGCGGAACAGGGGAAGGGCATCGGGAACCTCCTCCATGACGGCGTCCTCCGGCCGCAGGGCGTGGAGGTAGCGCATCGGCTCGGCCGCGAGCAGGGATCGGGGATCCTGGCACGCGGCGAGAAGCTGCGGCCGGGTGTCCCGGCCCCTGGCGAGGTCATCGATCGCCTGGTGGACCAGCGGCTGGTCCACCAGCCCCAGCTGCTTTCCCGCCCTGGACCAGGCCTGACACGGCGGAGACGCGATGAAGCGGCGGATCCGGCCGTCCATGGGCTCCGTGGCGATCTGGGAAACGTCCGCACGAACGGTGGGGTGGCCCGCGGCAGCCCGCGTCCGGCAGGCCGCAGCATCCCACTCGATCCCGATGTCAGTGATCCCGTGGTAGCCGCGCAAGCCCTCGGACCAGCCGCCGGGCCCGGCGAACAGGTCCAGGGTGTCAGGAGCGACGGGGGCAGGCATCAGGCCTCCGGGACAGGTCGGAACGGTGAACGTGGCTCGGTCAGGTGGCGCTGGCTGCGCCCTGCCCGCCTGGCACAGACAGCGGCCGGCCAGCCCACACGACCATACAGGCGCGGACCGACAGACCGGCTGCCACGGCCGGGCCCACGCGCGGGCATCCCCTCAGACGGCCAGGTCCAGCGGCAGGTCACTGATGTCGCGGAGGCGGTTTCCGTCGACCAGGGTCTGAAGCATTGCACTCGCCTCATCGTTGGAGGCCTTCCCCACGGCCCTGATCAGCTCCGGAAGGGCGAAGTGGTAGACCATGTCGATGTCACCGGTCCCCAGAGCGAGGGACGCGAGCCTGGCGGGCGACGGCTCACCCGTGACGACCACGATGTGCGGCGTGCGCCCCTTGCGGTTCCGGATCACGTTCAACGCCTCAGAACGGGCGTTCTGGGCGCGGTCACTGCGCAGGGTCCACTTGCACGAAACTATCGCGTGGACAATAGGGCGCCCCTGGTTTGCACTCCTGATATCAGCACGCTGACCGGATTGCGCGTCCACGAGTTCGAGCTCCCGGTTGATCACCGCATCCGGCTCGGGCTTCCGCAGCACCAGAATGTCGGGACTGATCTCATACGAGTTCCCCAGTACCGAGGCCAGGGTCCGGTCCCTCTCAATCGCAGACGCAAGGGAGGCCAGGTGAGAGAAGGGCTCATACTTCGAGATCCGGTACTCGGAGCGCGATCCCCCGACGTTCTCGACGATCCAGTCACCCGGGCGAATCGACTGGAACACCGGGAAGGTCTCCACCAGGAAGGACTCCACGGCCCCTTCGAACTGCTTGCCCACCCGCTGGCCCGCGAGCTTCTCCTGGACAGTCCCGGCACCGAGGTCCTGCGCGATGCCGAACGCGATCGACCTGCTGGTGTTCTGGCTGCCGTCAGCATTCGAAGCCACGCCACCGGGTGACAGCGACAGAGTTTCCTCCTCCACGAGCTTCCTGTGGAAATTCACCCGTGCCGCAGTAAGAGCCGCCGCCATGCGGAAACCACCCAGATCATCCGGTTTGATCAATCCTGCCGCTTTTGCGGCGGGAGGGACATTCGCGCGTACAGTGTACAAAAGCAGCCACCCGCCACCGCAGGCGCCCCGATCGGTCCCGACTGGTGCAGGTCCGCGACCCGGCCGGTCAGGCCGATCTCCAGGACCCAGGCAAACCGGACCGTGATCCCTCGCGCGTCGTTGCCCGTGAGTGCGCGTGCCGGGTCTCGCGGGCAGTGCCCGTTCGGATCCGCGGACGTGAGACAGATCCCTGAGCCATACCTCATGTGGTTTCCCCCGGCCCCTGCGGCGGAGACGCTCAGCCGCTTCGTCAGGACGATGCTCTGCCCGTTCTCCACCATCGTGCGGTGGAACCGCGTCACACGGGCCGGCAGCTGAGCGGTTCCGCCCTCGGCGTCCGGCGGGCGGGCCTTCCCGACCGGCGTGGTCGTCCGCCCCCTCCAGCGAACCTGTTCTCCGGGAGCGAGCTGAGGTGCCGCCGGCGGGCGGCCCCTCCCTTCCCGGTTGCGATCTCCTCCTCCGTCGGCGCGGAGCGGCCGCCGGTCCGGGTGGCGAGTCGGGACAGACTCCGCCCGGCACCGCCGGGGAGCCCGCCCGCGGCGGGAGCGGAACCGACCCCGAACCCGGCGATGCCGGTGCCGGGGGAGACCATGCTGAGGACGCTCGCGCTCGGTACTCCTGCCAGCAGGGTGACCGAAGCGGGCAATGGCGGTGGTGCCCGTCAGTACGCGCCCTTCCGCTGAGCGCGAGCACCCGTTCGCACGTCGCCCCGAGCCTCTGGAGCAGACGCGCGCCGGGAGCGCACGCGTCCGCTTCCGCCCATCAGCGCTCCCGGCGGCCATCGGACGCGGCCCCGAACCGGTCCCATCGCCGGCGCACCCTCACGTTTCGTTTCGGGCTCGTGACGGAAATCGCCGATTCGGCCACGCTGTCGAATTCTCAACCAAGCTGCTTGTGTACAACGTACCTTCTGCCTGTACACTGTTCGGACAGACATGGCTTTTTATTTGTCGGCGGTCGGCGCACAGTGATCACTCATTATTCGACCCGAGAGAGGTGGGGGATGCTTCCATTCAATCGGACACTTCCAGCGCATTCGCCGACCGGCATCTAGAAAGCTCCCGGGGCCGCAAATGATCTCAGCCGGGCCGAACCCGACGACCGAGGTCCGGCACACACTGCCCCGCATACGGAGAAACTGACGAAAGCACCCCTCCCCCGGACGAAAGCGCAGAGTACATCGGCATGGACTACCAGTCAACCAGACTAATGGAACCCGACATTCCGCATGACGTGTGCGGAGCGGTCCTGTCCACCGACACCACAGCCCGGACGATCTGCGTGGCCACCCACGTACTGGCCGTCCAGAGCGAGCGCCGGGATGCGGAATCACTCGCGAAGGAACTACGCCGACACGGTTACCAGGCCACTTCGGTCGAGACCGGCGCCGAGTTGCTGAAGCACTTCCGGAAGGCCGATCTGCTCCTGGTGGATCTCGATCTTCCGGATATAGACGGCATGGAGCTGTGCCGCCTCATCCGTTCCTCCTGCAACATTCCCATCATCGTCACGGCCGCGAACGAATCGAAACTCGACCACATTCTCAGCCTGCGTGCCGGATCGGATGACTATGTGGCCAAACCGTACTGTCTGACCGAATTGACCGCCCGCATCGAGGCCGTCATGCGCCGGTCCCGGTATCAGCCGCCGGGCCCCGAGAAGTCCATTACCGTCGGCGCGCTGCACATCGATCTGCACGCCCGCGAGATTCGGCTCGGCGGAATGCCGGTGGAGGTGACCAGGAAGGAGTTCGATCTGCTGCATTTGCTCGCCTCGCAGCCGGACGGCGTCGTCTCCCGCCGGCAGATCATGGCCCACGTGTGGCACGACTCCCGGTCGAAGCCTGGGCGCACCATCGACACCCACGTCAGCAGTCTGCGGGGGAAGCTCGGGTCCAGCCACTGGATCACCACGGTGCGCGGGGTCGGCTTCCGCCTGGGAACGCCCCAGCAGCACGGTCGGCTGGAGCGGATCGCCGACTCCGCGTAGCGGAACCGGGCCGGGGGTCCGGCGCGCAGGGTCTTCCTGGCCGGACCCCCGACCTGGTCTCCGGTGCGGTGCGGCGGGCATCAGCCCCGGTGATCGGCGGTGAGCCTCTCCAGGACCGGCACGACCTCCCGCGGCGCCGGGACGGCCAGCAGGTCGTCGTGCAGACGGTCGGTCCCCCGCCGCAACCCGGGGTCGTGCAGCAGGCGCGCCATGCTCTCGCGCAGCGTGTCCGCCGAGACGTCCTCGCGTTCGATCATGAGTCCGGCGCCGCGCTCGTGGATGTAGGCGGCGAAGGCCAGCCGGTCCCCGCCCTCACCCGGGCCGGGGACCAGCTGCGGGACCCGGTGGGCGACGGCGCTCGCGAAAGTGCCGCCGCCCCCGTGATGGACGATCGCCGAGCAGGTGGGCAGCAGCAGTTCCAGTGGCACGTAGTCGAGCGCGGACACATTCGGCGGAACGGTGCCGACCGACCGCAGCTGTGACGCGTCCAGCGTGGCCACGAAGTCCGCATCGGTCTCCGCCGCCATCGCCAACAGGTCCCTGATGAGGGCCGCGCTGTCGACAGCCAGGAACTTCCTGGTGCTCAGGCCGAGGGTGAGGCACACCCTCGGCCTCTCCGGCCGGCGGCGCAACCACTCCGGGAAGACGTGCGCGCCGTCGTACGGCACCCGCCGCAGCGGGACGTACGGCAGGTCGAGCGGCAGCTGCAGCCCGGGAGGGACGAGGTCCACCGTCCACTGTCCCCGGATCAGCTCCTCGTCGAACACTTCGCCGACCCGTTCGAGTTCGGGACCCATCGCGGCGGCCATCAGGTCCTCCACGACGGGCCCGCCGGGGACGGAGTTCAGCTCGTGGAGCCGTTGCCTGGCCCAGGCCGTGTAGTCCAGGCCGTACTGGATCCGGGCGTGCGCGGCGCCGCAGGCGCGCGCCGCGACAGGCCCGGGAAAACTCAGCGGGTCCCACAGCACCAGGTCGGGACGCCAGGCCCGGGCGAACTCGACCAGGTCGTCGACCATCGGCCGGACGCCGTCCTCCTGCGGGCGGGTCGGGTAGTACAGCGAGAAGGCGGCCAGCTGGTAGTAGCGGAAGGCGTTGCGGAGGTTGAGGTCCTCCGGGTCGGTGCGCAACGAAGTGGTGATCGCCTCAAGCACCGGGTCCTCGGCCGCGGACCGCATGAGGGCCCCCAGGTCCTCGACCCGGCCCACCGGGACGGCGGTGAGGCCCGCCGCGTTGATCGGCTCGGCCATGTTGGGGTGGCTGGCCACGCACACCTCGTGACCGGCCGCCCGCAGGGCCCAGGCGAGCGGAACGACTGGCTGCAGATGGGCGGCAGCCGGCATGACGGTGAACAGGACGCGCATCAGGGTCTCCGATCTGCGGCCGTGCGAGCCCCACCGCGGACGGGCCGTCCGGCCGACCCGCGCGTGCCGGTGGCACACGGGGCCGGCCGGACGGCCGGTCAGGACGGTCAGGACGGTCAGGACGGTCAGGACGCACGGGAAGGACAGGAAGGACAGGAAGGACGGGAAGGACGGGAAGGACGGGAAGGACAGGGCGCTTCCGGAGCCGTCGCTCAGCCGCGCGGCGGCCGGCCCGGCCGGCGGACCAGTTCGGTCAGCTCGCCCACGACCTGGGCCGGGACGGGCATCTCCTCGATCTCGTCCGCCAGCACCCGGGTCGCCTTGGCGAAGCCCGGGTCCTCCAGCAGCCGCGCCAGTTCCGCGGCCAGCCGGTCGGTGTCGTTCTGGCTCTCCGCGTCCTCCAGCGTGATGCCGGCCCCGGTCGCGGCCACCCGGTCGCCCATCGCGAACATGTCGGCCAGTTGCGGAAGCACCAACTGGGGCACCCCGAAGGTGCAGGCGGTCAGCGTGGTGCCCGCGCCACCGTGGTGCACCACGGCCGCACAGCCGTCGAGCAGCAGGTGGAGCGGGACCGGGTCGACGACGCGCACGTTCGGCGCCACCGGGCCGAGCCGCTCCCGGAACGCCGCCTCCACCGTGGCCACCACCTCGACCTGCGGCAGGGCCTCGAACGCCCGGAGGATGGTCCGCATCAGCGGCACCCCGTTGAGCGCCAGCGTCTGGCTGCCCAGGCTGACCACGACGCGCGGACGGTCACCGCCCGGCGAGGCCCGCAGCCAGGGCGGCAGCGCCCCGTTGCCGTTGAACGGCACGAACCGCATCGGCCGTCCCGGGTCGGCACCCGGCCACTGCAGCGACGGCGGGCAGGGGTCGAGGAGCAGGTCCGGATCGGGCAGCTCGGGCAGCCCGAACCGCTCGGCCAGCGGCCTGGCCTTCGGCCGCACGTCCCGGCGGGCCGGCCCGGAGATCATGTCGACGCCCCAGCGCTGCTGGACCACCGGCACTCCGAGGATCCCGCCGACCAGCAGCGAGGCGTATTCCATCGGATCCGACACGATCAGGTCGGGCCGGTAGGACCGGGCGAAGTCGAGGAACTGCGCGACCGTGTACCGGGCGTGCACCATCCAGTGGTGGCCGTATCCGGCCACCGTCTCCGGGACCGGACGGGGCCTCACCTCCAGCGGGCGCCTGCCCTCGGGCACCCCCGCTATCAGCAGTTCATTGACGTGGTACCAGTCGCCGATGCCCACGGCGTTGAGCCCGCCCGCCGCGACCGCGCCCAGCACGTCGGGCTGGACGGCGGCCAGCACCTCGTTCCCGGCGGCCCGCAGGGCCCAGCCCAGCGGGACCAGCGGACTGAAGTGCGAAGACACCGGGGAGGACATCATCAGGACACGCACGGGCCTGCTCCAAGGTTTGGTGACAACGGACGACGGGACTCTCCCGGCGGGGCGCCGCCGGTGTGCGGGACGGCCACGGCACACTCATCCGGCCCGCCGGCGGATGTCGTCCAGCAGTTCGGCCTGGCGCAGCGTCGCCTCGTGCCCGACGGTGCCGGTGCGCACTGCGGCGACGAAGCCGGCCACCGCGGCGGCGACCTGGTCGAAGGGTTCCAGCCGGATGTCCTCGCGGCCTCCGTCACGGTGCAGGACGACCGCGGGCGGGAAGTCGGCAGGCGGGGTGTAGGCCCGGTCCACCGTGATCCGGCCCTCGCTGCCCCACAGCTCGTACCGCGACAGATAGCCGTGATCCATCCCGAAGGTCAGCTGCGCGACGACCCCTTCCGGAGAGGTCAGCAGCACGGCCCCCGACGTCTCCACCTCGCGGCCGCGGCCCCGGACCAGCCGGGCGCCGACCACCTCGATACCGGGACCGAGGAAGTGCAGGGCGGACCGGAGCGGATAGATCCCGACATCCGCCAGCGAGCCGCCGCCGAGCTCCGCCCGGTGACGGATGTCCGTGTCCGTCGGCGCCGGAATACCGAACTCCGCGCTCAGCGATCGGAGTTCGCCGATCGCACCGTCAGTCACCAGGCGCCGGACCGCCTCGTGCTGCGGGTGGTGGACGAACAGCACGTTCTCCACCAGTGCCAGCCCGCGCTGGCGAGCCAGCGCCAGGAGCCGTCCGGTCTGCGCCGCGTCCGCGCTCAGCGGCTTCTCCGCCAGCACGTGCTTGCCCGCGTCGAGCGCGGCCTCGACCCACTCCGCGTGCAGAGCCGCCGGCAGCGGCACGTAGACGGCGTCCACGTCGTCCCGCTCCAGCAGCGCCGCGTACCCCTGGACCGGGTCGCCGCCGAAGCGCCGCGCGACCGGCTCCGCCCGCTCCGGGCTGCGGCTGGCGATCGCGACGACCTCCAGGCCGGGACCGGCCGCGAAGGCGGGGAGCATCCGGCGCACGGCGAACGCCGAGCAACCGAGCACCCCGATCCGAACGTGGTCGCTCATCCCTGCCCCACCCCGACGGCGTTGAGGCACGCCAGCAGGGTGCGGCCCTGCACGTTGACGTAGTGACCGTGCTGGACCAGGGAGGTGAGCTGCGCCGGGGTGGCCCAGGCGTAGCCGGGCGGCGGGTCCTGCGGGGCGTCGGCCTCGTCAGCCTCCACGATCAGGTAGCGGCTCTCCGCGTCGAGGAAGCGCCCGCCCTCCTCCGAGTGCACGGCCTCGTACCGGACCCGGCCGCCGCGCGCCCGGAGCACCGTGTCGAGGAAGAGTGGCCGTTCCTCCGCCGTGAGGTGGGCGTAGTTGCCGGGTGTGTACTGAACGGTGGGCCCCAGCTCGATGGTGTCGACGAACCCTCCCTCGACCCGGGCGTGCACCAGGACGTGCGGCACACCGTCGAACTCCCGGAGGAGGAAGGCGGTGACGCCCCGGCCCACCGGTGCGAAGAGCGGCTGGGTCCACCCGCTGACCTCGCGGCTGCCGGCCCGGACGGACACCGCCACCACCTTGAAGTACCGGCCGTCCTCGTGCTCGACGGCATCCTCACCGCGCTTCCAGCTGGGTATTCCGGCGAGCGGGACGCGCTCCGCCCGCACGTCGTGCCTGGCGCGTTCGCCGGTGATCCAGGAACGCAGCTGGACGTCGCTGAGCAGCGCGCCCGCCGCACGGTCCGGATGCGGCAGGCAGGACAGCACGGTGCGCGAGTCCATGTTGACCACGTTGTCCCGGTGGAGCAGCTCGTTGATCTGGCCGAGCGTGAGCCAGCAGAAGTCGTCGTGCAGCGGCACGTCGCCAAGCGCCTCCACGACCATGTTGCGGTTGGACTTCCGGAAGAACCACGAGCCGTGTTCGGACTGCAGCACGTCGGCGACCACCCGGCCGCGCCGCCGGTCGACGAAGTACTCGATGTACCTCACGTCGCCGCCCCGGTGGACCTTGGTGTAGTTGCTGCGGGTCGCCTGGACCGTGGGTGACAGCTGGAGCAGGTTGGGGTTGCCCGGCTCCATCTTCGCCTGCATGAGGAAGTGCGGCACCCCGTCGAACTCCTTGACCAGGATGCCGAGGATGCCCACTTCGGGCTGTTTGATGACGGGCTGGTACCAGTCGGCGTGAGGCCCGTCCCCGTAGGGCGGCCCCTGCTCGGTGACATGCAGCCCCTCGACCGTGAAGAAGCGGCCGCTGTGGTGCGCGAGGTTGCCGGACACCGGGTCGAAGGACCAGCCGTCCAGCTCCGCGAACGGGATCCGGTCCACCCGGAACTCGTTGGCCCGGGCGCGCCCGGCCAGCCAGCCGGCGAAGTCCCGGGTGCGCAGCTGCACGCCGTCGGCGGCCGCCGCGGACCGGACGAGGCCGACCGGCACCAGGGCGTCGGCACGGGGCTGGAGCGTGCGGGTGAGGGACGGGGAAAGCATCAGAGGACCCCCTTGGTCACGTCTGCCGCGGCTTCGCGGCCGGGAACGACGGTTCGGGTGAAGTCGGCGAGGATCCGCCGGTGGTAGCCGGGCCCGAAGGACAGGCTCTCGACGTACGGCACCAGGGCCCGCAGCTTCTCGATGGAGATGACGTGCTGGCCGCCCGCCTCCTGGAACCGGTAGGCGGCCCGCAGTCCGAGCCCGGCGCGCAGCCGGTCGACGATCTCCGTCACCGGCATGGCGCACCCAGAGGCCACGTTGACCGTGCCGGACCGCAGGCCGAGACCGAGCAGCCGGTCGATGACGGCGACCACGTCCCTGACGTCGATGAGGTCGCGGGCGGCGCCCCGGTGAACGCGCACCTCGCCCTCGCGCAACTGCCGCACCAGCGACGGCAGCAGCTGGTGATCCGGCTGACCGGGCCCGACCAGGTGGCCGAGCCGAAGGATCAGGTGGTCGGCACCGGAGTCGCGAAGCAGCTCCTCCAGGCCCAGTTTGTGCGCTCCGTACGCGGTGCACGGCGTCACCGGGACGTCCTCCCGGCCCGGCCCCTCGGCGAGCCCGTACATCCCGGTGGCGGCGGTCGAGAAGAACAGCAGTCGCCGCCCGTCCGCCAGGCACTGCTTGGCGGTGTCCCGCAGCAGCGTCGCCTCCCGGGCGAAATCGGCCTCCGAGGTACCGCTCGCCCAGGAGACGCCCGCCGCGAGGGCCACCACGTCGGGGTGCCGGCCGGCCAGCGGCCGCAGGCTCCGTGCCAGGAATCCGTTTCCCACAATGTCCATGCGTCGTCCTCTCCGGAGGAGCGCGCGGCGCGTCAGCCGCGCGCCGCCACGAACTCCTTGACGGACGAGGTCACGTAGTCGAGCATCTCGTCGGTGAGGGCCGGGTAGACGCCGATCCAGAACGTCTGCTCGGTGATGATGTCGCTGTTGGTGAGGTCGCCGACGACCCGGTGCGGCTGGTCCACGTAGGCCGGGTGCCGGGTGAGGTTGCCGGCGAACAGCCGTCGGGTGCCGATCCTGCGGCCCTCCAGGAAGTCGCACAGCTCGGCGCGGCTGAACGGGGCGTCGGGCCGGACGGTGATCGCGAAGCCGAACCAGCTGGGCTCCGAGCGGGGGGTCGGCTCCGGGAGCAGCAGACCGGGAACCCCGTCCAGGCCCTCACGCAACCGCCGCCAGTTCCTCCGCCGGGCCTCGACGAAGTCGTCGAGCCTGGCGAGCTGGGTCAGCCCGAGGGCCGCCTGGATGTCGGTGGCCTTCAGGTTGTAACCGACGTGCGAGAAGATGTACTTGTGGTCGTACCCGGCGGGCAGGGTGCCCATCTGGTACTTGAAGCGCTTGAGGCACTTGTCGCTCTCGCCGGGCTCGCACCAGCAGTCCCGGCCCCAGTCGCGCAGCGACTCCACGATCCGGGCCAGGCCAAGGTCCGAGGTGAGCACGCAGCCGCCTTCGCCCATCGTCAGGTGGTGGGCGGGGTAGAAGCTCACCGTGGCCAGGTCGCCGAAGGTGCCGGTGAGCCGTCCGTCGTAGCCGGCACCCACCGCGTCGCAGTTGTCCTCGATGAGGAACAGCTCGTGTTCCACCGCGAGTTGGGCGATCTCCGCGACCTCGAAGGGGTTACCGAGGGCATGTGCGATGATGATCGCCCGGGTCTTGGGACCGATCGCCCGCGCCACCCGGTCGGCGGTCGTGTTGTACGTCCGCAGGTCCACGTCGACGAACACCGGGACGAGGCCGTTCTGCAGGATCGGGTTGACGGTGGTGGGGAATCCCGCCGCCACAGTGATCACCTCGTCGCCCGGCCTCAGCCGGCGGTCCGCCAGGACGGGCGAGGTGAGGGCCGACACCGCCAGCAGGTTCGCCGAGGAGCCGGAGTTGGTCAGATGGGCCTTGCGGCGCTTCAACCGACGGGCGAAGGCCAGCTCGAACTTGCGGGAGCTGGTCCCGGCGGCGATGCGCAGGTCCAGCGCGGCCTCCACCAGGGCCACCCGGTCGGTCTCGTCCAGCACCGCGCCGGAGGGCCAGATCTCGGTGGTGCCGGGGACGAACTCCCTCGGGACAGAGGTGTCCCGATGGTACTGGCGGACCTCGTCCAGGACCCGTTCCTTGCGGTCGGTCATGGTCGTACCCTTTCGTAGGCGGGTGTGTCGGTTTCCGTTCCCGGCGGTGCACCGGTCGGGGGGAGCACGGCGGCGAGCAGGTCCCGCAGCGAGCGGTCGAGGCTCCGCTCGGGACGCCAGCCGAGGAGGTCACGGGCCCGGGAGATGTCGAGCAGCAGCCGGGCCACGTCGGTGCGTGCGGTGCCGGGTGCCTCGTCCTCGACGACTGGGACGTCCAGCCCGCTGAGCTCGACCAGCCGGTCGATCAGCCCGCGGACCGGAACGGCCTCGCCCCGGCCCACGTTGATCACCCTGCCGGTGACCCGGGCTCCGGGCGCGGTCGCCGCGGCCACCACGGCCGCGGCGGCGTCGACCGCGTCCACCACGTCACGGGCGGCCCGCAGCGGGGGCAGCCGCAGTTCGGCCGCCCCGTCCCCGCGGGCGTCGGCACGGGCAGCCCTGGCGAGGTGTGCGGCCACCTGCCCGAACAGGCTGCCCGCCGGGACCCCGGCTCCGATCACATTGGCGAGGCGCAGTACCACCCCGTCGACACTGCGGTGCTCGGTGGCGTACAGGACCTCGTGCGAGCCGAGGAGCTTGCTGCGGCCGTAGGCGGTGACCGGCTCCGGCTCGTGCTCCTCGGTGGTGGCGCCGTCCGGCGCCCCGGCTCCGTACTCGTGGACGCTGCCGAGTTGCACCAGCCGGACCGGCGGCCCGGGCAACAGGGAGAGAGCGTCGACCAGCCGCTCGACCAGGACGGCGTTGCCGGCCGTCATCTCCGCCTCGTCGGCCTGCCAGGCCCGGCCCGCGGCGTTGACGACGACCTCGGCGCGGACCGACCGGATCACCTCGGCGATCTCCCGCGGCGCGGCGGCGAGCAGGTCGAAGCCGGCGATCTCGGGCGGTTCCGCCGGGACCGCGCCCGCAGGCCCCGCGGTTCCCCGGCGGGTGAGCAGGTGCACCTCCGCGCCCCGGGCCGCGAACGCCGCCCCGAGGTGCCGTCCCAGGAAGCCGCCGCCGAGGACGACCACCGGCAGTCCCTCCGGGCTCCTGGCCTCAGTTCCCGTCACGGCCCGCTCCGTGCTTCGTCGCCTTCCACCAGTCCGGGTTGTCGCGGTACCACGCGACGGTGTCCGCCAGGCCCTGCTCGAAGCCGGTCCGGGGTTCGTAACCCAGCTGCTCGCGGATCTTGGAGTCGTCGATGGAGTAGCGCAGGTCGTGCCCCTTGCGGTCGGCGACCCGGCGGACCATCTCCGGACCCGCGCCGGTGAGTTCCAGCAGCTTCTCGGTCAGGGCGCGGTTGGTGTGCTCGTTGCCGCCGCCGATGTTGTAGATCTCGCCCGCCCGGCCGCCGTCGAGCACGAGGTGGATGCCGCGGCAGTGGTCGTCCACGTGCAGCCACTCGCGGACGTTGCGGCCGTCACCGTAGAGCGGGACCTGCCGCCCTTCGATCAGGTTCGTGACGAACAGCGGAACGACCTTCTCCGGGTGCTGGTAAGGCCCGTAGTTGTTGGAGCAGCGAGTGATCGACACGTTCAGTCCGTGGGTGCGCCAGTAGGACCGTGCGACGAGGTCCGAGCCGGCCTTCGAGGCGGCGTAGGGGGAGTTGGGCAGCAGCGGCGACTCCTCGGTCCAGGAGCCCTCCGCAACGGAGCCGTACACCTCGTCCGTGGAGACGTGCACCACCCGTTCCACGCCGCCGTCCAGCGCGGCGTCGAGAAGGACCTGGGTGCCCAGGACGTTGGTCCGGAAGAACTCGCCGGCGCCCTCCAGGGAGCGGTCGACGTGCGACTCGGCGGCGAAGTGGACCACGGCGTCGTGGCCGGGGACGAGTTCGCGCAGCAGCGCCCGGTCGCCGATGTCGCCCCGGACGAACTGCAGCCGGGGGTGGTCGGCCGGCAGGTTGGCCCGGTTGCCCGCGTAGGTCAGCTTGTCCAGCGCGGTGACCCGGGCCTCCTCCCAGCCGGTGTACCGTCCGGCCAGCAGGCCGCGGACGAAGTGCGAACCGATGAAGCCGGCGGCGCCGGTGACCAGGATCCTCATGCCGCGACCTCCACCCGGGCGTGGTCCCCGACGACCAGGCGGTGGTGGTCCGCGCCGCGGCCGCTGGTGCCGACCATGGCGGACCGGCCGATGAGGGAACCCTTCAGGCCGTGGACTCCGGTGATCGACGCCCGGTCGAGGGCGATCGAGTCCGCCAACCCGCTGCCGACGACCACGCAGCCCCGCCCGACCGCGGTGTACGGCCCGATCTCGCTGTCCGCGACGACCGTGCCCGCACCGATGATCGCCGGTCCCTCGATCCGGGAGCGCAGCACCCGGGCGCCCTGCTCGACCCGGACGGCGCCCACCAGGACGCTGTCCGGATCGACCTCGCCGTCGTTCCGCGCGACCACGCCGTCCAGGAGGTGCCGGTTGCACGCCAGGACGTCCTCGACGTTCCCCGTGTCCTTCCAGTAGCCCTCGTACGCACTGGCGCGGACCTCCGCGCCGGAGGCGACCAGCCACTGGATCGCGTCGGTGATCTCCAGCTCCCCGCGGGCGCTGGGCCGGATGGCCGCCACCGCCTCGTGGACCGCCGGGGTGAAGAAGTACACCCCGATCAAGGCCAGGTCGCTGCGCGGCTCGCGGGGCTTCTCCACCAGCCGCAGCACCTCGCCGCCCGGGCCGAGTTCGGCGACGCCGAAGGCCCGGGGGTCCGCCACCTTCTGCACCACGACCTGGGCGGCAGGCCGGCTCGCCGTGAACTCCCGGGCGATGTCGACGACCCCGTCGGGCAGCACGTTGTCGCCGAGGTACATGACGAAGTCGTCGTCACCCAGGAAGTCCCGGGCGACGGAGACGGTGTGAGCCAGACCGAGCGGCGCGTCCTGGGGGAGGTAGGTGAGCCGGACCCCGTAGCGCGTGCCGTCGCCGAGCACCGCCTCGATCTCGCTCCTGCGGGTTCCGACGATCAGGCCCACCTCGGTCACCCCGGTGTCCCGCACGGAGCGGAGCACATGGCCGAGGACGGGTTCGTTGGCGATGGGGATGAGCTGTTTGGGCATCGAGTAGCTGAAGGGTCGCAGCCGGGTGCCGGATCCGCCTGCGAGTACCAGAGCCTTCATGGGAGGTCCTCTCGATTCGGTTGTTCAGGCCAGCTGTTCGAGCTCGGTGACCAGGGCCGCGGGGAGCGGCATGCGGGCGATCTCCTCGGCGAGCGCCCGGGCCCGTTCGCGGTACCGGCCGTCCTCCAGCAGGTCCCGGCAGGAGTCCGCGACGGCTTCCGGCACGTCCTCGCCCGGTAGCAGGGTGACGGCCGCACCGAAGTCGGCGACGCGCCCGGCCGGTCGCTCCAGGACGGCGCCCTTGGGAATGAGCAGTTGGGGCACGCCCGCGTTCAGCCCGGTGAGGGTGCTGACGCCGCCGGCGTGGTGGACGAGCACGTCGCAGGTGGGCGCCACGACGTCCAGCGGCACCCAGCCGGCCCGGATGTCCGGCAGGTCGGCCCGCAGCGCCTGTGCCACCGGCTCCGGCGCGGCGACGACCAGTTCGACGTCCCACCCGGCGATGTCCTTGGCGAGCCCGCGCAGAAAGTCGAAGTTCCGGTCGTAGCTGTCCTTGGCGACCCGGCTGCCGGAGGTGACCAGCACCCGGCGGCGCTCCCCGCGCCGGTACATCCACGGTTCCAGCGGGCGCTGCGCGTTGGCCGGCACGTAGCGCATCGGCAGGTGCGGCGGGCCGTCGGCGGGCCGCAGAGCCGGTGGACAGATGTCGATGAAGAGGTCCGGAGCGGGCAGCTCGGTCAGGCCGAACTCCGCGAGCTCGGGCCGGAGTTCGGTGTCGGCGCCGGGGTGGATGCGGTCCGCCTCGACGGCGTCCCAGGCCTGCCGCACGTGCGGGACGCCCAGGTGCAGAGCGAGCAGCGGGGCGACGTAGCACATGGTCCCGCCGACCAGGAGGTCCGGCCGCCACTCCCGGCAGAACTCCAGCATCCGGGGCAGCGAGGCGGCCGCCATCCTGGCGAACCACCGACCGGTGAACCTGGCCGCCTCGGAGCCGTCGGCGGGGATCTCCTCGGGGTTGCCGTCGCGGTCGGTGGTGATGAAGTGCCGGATCGGCAGCTCGGTGGTGGCGATGCCGGCCAGTCCGGCGGAGGTGACCACGGACGCCATGTCCGCGGTGGCGGCCATGACCACCTGGTGCCCGGCGTTGCGGGCGGCGGTGGCCAGCGGGGCCAGGGCGAACACCGTCGCCGGGCTGCCGGCGGCAACGAAAAGGATTCTCACGGTCTCTCGGCCTCTCTCTGGCGATCCGTACGGGAGGTGCGGGAGGTGGGACGAGGGCTGTTCGGGCCGGACGGTCCCGGATCAACGTTCCTGGTACTTCGGGAGGATGCCGTCGGCCAGCGCCTGCGCCAGGCTCTGGGCCGTCGCGTCCTTGACCGACATCAGTGGTTCCTGCGGGCAGTTCCACGGCAGGGCGAGATCGGGGTCCAGCGGGTCGATGTCGATCTGGGTGCCGGGCACGTAGGTGCTGGAGACCGCGTAGCCGACGCACATGTCGTCGGTGAGGGCGAGGAACGCGTGCCCGACCCCTTCCGGAATGTAGACGGCCCGCGCGGAGCCAGCGTCGAGCTCGTTCACCCGGTGCCGGCCGAAGGTCGGGGAGCCGATCCGCAGGTCCACCACGATGTCGCGGAGCGCGCCCCGGACACAGGTGACGTACTTGGCCTGGCCGGGCGGGATGGTGACGCTGTGAATGCCGCGCAGCGTGTGGCGCTTCGACACCGAGTAGTTGATCTGGCGCGGCTGGAAGGGCACACCCGTCGCGCTCTCCAGCCGGTCGCAGCGCAGCGACTCGTAGAACGCGCCCCGCTGGTCCGGCAGCTGTTCAGGGGTGATCAGGAAGGTCCCGGGGATGTCCAGCTCCTCGATGCGCATGCTCGGTCCGCCTCTCTGTTGGTTGGCTGCCGTCCGGTCTGGTCCGGACGGGTCGGTCGGTCCGGGTCCGGACCGGGCCCGGACGGTCGGATCAGCGGTGGAGGTCCGCGGCCGGCCGCGCCGCGGACCCGCCGAGGGCGGCCAGCACCCCGGCCCCCGCCACGGCCGTCAGCAGCAGCGCCGCGGTCCGGTACCCGTCGGCGCCCGCCGGAGGACCGATCGGCACGGCGGCCAGCGGCAGCACCAGCGCCGCCCCCAGTTGCACCGCCGTCTGGTAGAACCGCACCGCCGTCGCGCGCCGCGCGGGCGCCACCGCGGCGACGGCCCGCATGTTCAGCGCGGCGAAGGCGAACACGAAGCCCGCCTCGACCAGCAGCAGGGTCGGCAGCACCCCGAGCGGGTACTGCCCCGGCGCGCCCCGCAGTGCGTAGAGCGCACAACCGAGGCCCGCCGCCACCGCGCCGGCCACGATCAACCGGTCGGAACCGAAGCGTCCGGTCATCCGCCCGGCGAACGGCAGCGAGACGGCCAGCGGCACGCACGCGGGCAGGAATCCGGCCGCGGTCGCCCAGGGGCCCCAGCCGCGCTCCTCCTGCAACTGGTGGCTCAGGACCAGCAGCAGGCCCAGGTAGGACCCGTTCAGGCACGCCGCGCACACCGCGCTGCGGACCAGCGGACCGTTGCGCAGCAAGGGGACGGCGGAGCTCCCGGCCGCTGGACCGGGGTCCTGCCGGGTCTTCCCCGGCCGGGGCCCGTCGTCCGGGAGGAGCCGCGCCCCGGCGACGAGCAGAAGCAGCGCGGCCGGCGCGGGGAGCACGAGGTCCCAGCGCCAGCTCAGACCGGTGAGCGCCCCGGACGCCAGCAGGCCGGCGGTGAACCCGGCGGCACCGAACAGGGAGTACGTGGAGACCGCCCGTCGCTGCTCGGCCCCCTCGCGGAAGGTCGCAGCGATGAGAGCGAGCCCGGTCGGGGCGGTGAGCGCGGCGCACATGCCCTTGACCGCGCGGGTGAGCACCAGCGGTACGCCGTCATCGACGAGTCCGCCCGCCACCGACGCCACGACGAAGACCAGCAGCGCGGCGAGGTAGACGCGGCGGCGGCCCCAACGGGCGGTCAGCCGCGGGCCCAGCACCAGCAGGGCCGCGAAGCCGAGGGCGAACCCGCTCATCACCCACTGGGTCTGCCAGGGGGACCTGCCGGACTCTCCGCCGAGCACCGGAAGCGCGACCAGCAGGACCGACACCTCCATGGCGTCGAGCAGCATGTTCCCGGCGAGCACCAACAGCAGCGCCCGGTGGCGCGGCGGGGTCACGAGGGTCGCCATCGGCTCAGCCGACCAGGGTGCCACCGCTGGCATCGAGGTAGGAGCCGGTGATCCAACGGGAGTCGTCGCCGGCGAGGAAGGCCACCACGTCGGCGACGTCCCCGGTCCGGCCGACCCGGTTGAACACCGAGTAGGCCGCCATCTGCGCCACCGCCCCGGGGTCGTCGAAGACCGGCGTCCCGTTGTCGGTGATGCCGGGGCCCACGCTGTTCACGGTGATGCCGCGGGGGCCCAGGTGCTTGGCGTAGTGCAGGGTGAGCTGGTCGACGGCGCCCTTGGTCATGGCGTACGCCACTTCCTGCGGGTTGGCGATCCGGGTGAGCCCAGAGGAGATGTTGATGATGCGCCCGCCGTCGGGGATCAGCTGCAGGGCCCGCTGGACGATGAAGAACGGGGCCTTGGCGTTGACGGCAAACAACCGGTCGAACTGCTCGGGGGTGACGTCCTCGGGGGCGATGCCGCCCATGACCCCGGCGTTGTTCACCAGGATGTCGAGCGTCGTCGTGCCGGTGCGCTCCTTGAGGCCCCGTTCCAGGGCGAGGAAGAGTTCGTGGACATCACCGGGCAGGCCCAGTTCGGCCGTCACCGCGAAGGCCCGGCCGCCGTCCTTCTCGATGGCGGCCACGGTGTCCGCGGCGGCCTCCCGGCTGCGCGAGCCGTGCACCACGACCAGTGCTCCCTCCCGGGCCAGCCGGAGGGCGGTCGCCCGGCCGATGCCCCGGGTGGAGCCCGTGACGAGTGCGGTCTTTCCGGTGAATCGGCCCATGGCCGTCCTCCTCCTGTGGGGGGTCTGTCGTGGTTCCGTCGGGTCGGATCCGCCGGAGCCCGGACCGGTGACCGGGCCGGCCGCCGGACGAACGTCCGGGGGCGGCGGGCCGGCCGCCGCCGCGGGGCCACCGCGGTCGAGCCCGCTGATCATGGCGGCGATGTGCGCGCGGACCGGACCGAGCGCGAGCAGTTCCTCGAACACGGTGCGCAGCGCCTCCGTGCGCGAACCTCCGAACAGCAGCAGCGTCTGCGCGTCGATGTTCCCCAGCACCCGTGCACCCAGCGCGTGACGCGTGGCGTGGTACCCGTCGAGCAGCTCCTCGCCGCCCCGTCCGGCGAGCCCGGCGGCGAGTCTGGGACCGAGGTCGGCGGCGTCCTGGAGCCCGAGGTTCAGCGCCTGGCCGCCGACCGGCAGCTGCACATGGGCAGCGTCGCCCGCCAGGAACACCCGGCCCCGGCGGTACTGGGTCGCCTGGCGGCGGGAATTGTGGAGGGCGTGGGTCCAGGACGACCGCGCACCGCCGAGGTTCTCGCCGGTCACCCGCTGCCAGACCTCGCGGATCTCGGGGAAGCCCGGATCCCGCCCGTCCCCGGGCGTGCGGCCGAACTCGTGCACCATGATCCGGGTGACGCCGTTGGCGCCCCGGCGGGCGCTGGCCACCCCGTTCGGGTGCCGTTCGAAGCGCCGGTCGGGGATGTCGATCCCCGCCAGGTCCGCATGCAGCAGTTCCATGGTGGGGCCCGGTCCGCCGAGTTCGAAGCCGGCGAGCCGCCGGACGGCGCTGTTCTCGCCGTCGCAGCCGACGAGGTACCGGGTGTCGAGCCGCAGGCACTCGCCCGCGGGCCCGCGGGCGGTGACCCGCACCCGGTCCTCGCCCGGTTCCACTCCGGTCACCGTGCAACCGCGCCGGATCTCGGCCCCGAGGCCCTCCGCCCGGTCCTGCAGCACCGCCTCGACGCGGGTCTGCGGGGCCACCCACTGACCCGCGAACGGGCTCGGCCCGGCCACCGTCAGATCGAGCCGGATCCCGCCGAAGTGCCCCGGTCCGGCATCCGGCGGCGGACCGAGCCGCTCCAGCAGGCCCCGTTCGGCCAGGATCTCCATCGTGCGGGCGTGCAGGATCGAGGCACGGGACACCGTGGTGGGCCGGGCGAGGCGCTCCAGCACGGTCACCCGCGCCCCGCCGGTGCGCAGCTCCCCGGCGAGCATCAGCCCGACCGGCCCCGCGCCCACGACGATCACATCGGTATCGGTCGCTGTGCTGTCCAGGGGTTCCGGGGCCATGGTCAGCGCTTGTTCTCCGCGTAGTCCTTCGCCAGGCCGAGGGTGGCCCGGCTGTTGGTGCTCAGCGCGGTGCGGACGTACTGCCTGGCGTCCGCCACGCTCGCCCGGGCGCCCAGCACCGCGGCGACGTTCCCGGTGTTGACCACCACCGTGTGCTGCGAGGTCGCGGCCACCCCCCGCTCGTTCGCCGTGAAGCTCCAGCAGCCGGTGTGCAGTGTCATCAGCGCTGGCAGGGTCACCTGCTTGTAGGCGATCCGCCAGTGCGGGAAGGTGACCCGGTACGACTTGGTCGTGTGCGTGGAGCCGTCCCCGGCCCGGGTCTCCATCTCCAGCTCCTGGAGCCCCGGAGTCTCCTCCGTCAGCCGGACGCTCGCCACGTGCGGCAGCCGTTGCGCCCACAGCCCGGCCTCGTTGATGAACGCGAAGACGTCCTCGGCACGGCCGTCGATCTGGACGGTGTCCTCGAACGAGAAGGTGACGTCCGCGGCGAGGTGGGCCAGTTCGACGTTCCGCTTCAGCGCGGCGAGTTCGGTGCGGGAGTTGCGGTCGACGGCCTCCTCGATCCACCGCAGGCCTTCCGGGGCGTCGTCGACCGCCCGGTAGTCGTGCAGCAGCCGGACCCGGGACAGCGTCCCGGAGAGCGGTTCGACGATCCACGCGCCGCCCATGGACGCGACGGGCGGGGTGGACACCTCCTGCCGGAAGGTGATCCGCAGCGCGGCCGGGTCCAGGGTGCGGCGCGAGGTCCACTGCTTGGCCTCGCCGTTGGCGGTGGCCCAGATCCGGATCCGCTCCTCGCCCTCACCGCGCTCCAGGTGGTCGACGAAGACGGTGGGCGGGAAGATCAGGGGCCAGTTCTCCACCTCGGCGATCAGCCGGTAGACGGCCTCGGCCGGGGCCTCGACGGTGATCTCGTGCTCGACCTGTCGGTGCGTCATCTGTTGCTCCTCGGAGGTGTCAGAAGTTGCCCAGTCCGCCGCAGACGTTGAGTGCCTGGGCGGTGATGGAGGCGGCGAGGTCGGAGGCCAGGTAGCCGACCAGGCCGGCGACCTCCTCGGGGGTCGAGTAGCGGCCAAGCGGGATCTTCGACCGGAACTTCTGGAGGATGGCCTCCTCATCGGTGCCGTAGGCCGCCGCGTAGCCCTGCCGCACGCGCTGGGCCATCGGCGTCTCCACGTACCCGGGGCAGACCGCGTTGACGGTGATGCCGGTCGGGGCGAGCTCGTTGCCGAGCGCCTTGGTGAAGCCGACGACGCCATGCTTGGAGGCCGAGTAGGGCGCACCGAGCACCACGCCCTGCTTCCCTGCGGTCGAGGCGATGCTGATGATCCGGCCGCGGTCCCTGTTCCGCATCCCGCCGGTGTTCAGCACCTCCCTGGTCACCGTGAAGACACTGGTGAGATTGGTGTGGATGACGTCGAGCCAGAGTTCGTCCGAAAGGTCGGCGGTGACTCCTCCGCCGGACCGGCCGGCGTTGTTGACCAGGACGTCGATCGCGCCGAAGCGCTCGACCGCCCGGCCCACGAAGCGCCGGACGTCCGCTCCGGACCTGACGTCGCACGGCTCGCCGTCCACCTCCAGCCCTTCGGCCGTCAGCTTCTCGACGGTGCGGACCACGTTCTCCTCGGTGCGGGCGCAGACGAACACCCGGTGCCCCTGCCGGGCCAGCAGCCGGGCCGTCTCCAGGCCGATGCCGCTGGTCGCCCCGGTGACGACCGCGACCCTGGGACTCTGTTCCGTCATGTGTAACTCCTGAACGGTTCGTGGACGGCACGCCGCCGCCCCGGGCACCGAGGGGTCGGCGTCCGGGGCGGCGGCGTGTGTTCGGGGGGACCGGCCTCAGACGGAGCCGGCGGGGACCAGCAGGACGTTGACGGCGTCTATCAGCGCGCGCGGCGTCCTGGCCTCGATGAGCACGTCGTCGTCCAGGGTCACCCCGAACTCGCGCTCGATCCGGCCGCCGGTCTCCAGCATCGCCAGCGACTCGTAGCCCAGCGCGGCGAACTCGTCGTCCAGGATGTCGCCGTCGAGGTCGACGCCCTCCTCCGTGCCCGCGCCCTCACGCAGGATGCGTTTCAGGTCGGCCTCGGTGAACTTCTGTGCAGACATGGTTCGGCTGTCCTTTGCTCTTGGTGGGGGAGGTGGGAGTGGCCGTGCGGTTCGGCGGTGCGCCGCACGGTGATCGGGGCGGCCTAGACGGCGCGGACCACCAGCGCGCTGTTGAAACCGCCCTGCCCCCGCGCGATCACCAGGGCCGACCGGATCTCGGCGGTGCGCTCCGTCCCGACCACCAGGTCGAGGCCGTACTCCTCCAGCGGAGTGACACCGATGGACGGCGGAACGACCCCGTCCCTGATGGCGAGGAGCGCGGCGGCCACGTCCAGCGGTGCCGCGCCGGAGTACAGGCGTCCGGTCATCGTCTTGGGCGCGGTGACCGCCACCCCCCGGGCGCCGAACACACCGGTGATCGTCTCGGCCTCGATCCGGTCGAGCTCCGGGACGGCGGCGGCGTCCGCGAACACCACGTCGATCTCCTCCGGCGCCGTGCCCGCGTCGGCCAGGGCCAGTTCGACGGCCTTGCGCAGCCCCGGGGGCCGTCCGCTGCCCGGCCGGGGGTCCAGGGTGGAGCCGTACCCCGCGATCTCGCCGTACACCTGGCGGGCCCCGCGGGCCCTGGCGTGCCCCAGTTCCTCCAGGACGAGCAGTGCGCCGCCCTCGCCGGGCACATGACCCCGGGCCGCCGCGTCGAAGGGCAGGTACGCCTGCTCCGGGTCGTCGCTGGTGCTCAGCCGGTCGCCGGCCATCTGGGCCACCCAGCCCCAGGGGCAGATCGAGGCGTCCATGCCGCCCGACACCACCAGTCCGGTGCCCTTACGGATCTGGCGCCTGGCCTGGGCTAGCGCGTCCAGACCGCCGGCCTGGTCGCTGACGACCACCCCGCTCGGTCCGCGCATCCCGTGCCGGATCGAGATCTGACCGCTGTTGACGGCGTAGAACCAGGCGAAGGACTGATAGGCGCTGACGTGGCGGCTGCCCTTGCTCCACAGTGCCTCCAGCTCGCGCTGGCCGAACTCGAAGCCGCCCGAGGAACTGGCCGTGATCACCCCCATGCTGTACTCGGGGAGTTCACCCGGGTCGACACCGGCGTCCTCGAAGGCCCAGTCGGCACTCGTCAGGGCGAGCTGCGTCATCCGGTCGGTCTGCGGCAGCAGCCGCCCCGGCAGGTGCTCCTTCGCGACGAACCCGGCGATCTCGCCCGCCAGGGTGGCCGGGTAGGAGGAGGGGTCGAACCGGGTGACGCGGCCGATGCCGCTGGTGCCGCTCCGGGTCGCCGCCCAGTACCCGGCCGTGCCGATGCCGTTGGGGGCGGCCACCCCCAACCCGGTGACGACGGTTCTCTCGGTGCCGGTCATACCGCGCTCCGTTCCGGGCGGGCCAGCACGATCGCGCTCTGGAAGCCGCCGAAGCCGCTGCCCACCGAGAGCACCGCGTCGGTCCGCCAGTCCCGGGCCGTCAGCGGCACGTAGTCCAGGTCGCACTCGGGGTCCGGCACGTGGAGGTTGGCGGTCGGCGGGACGACGCCGTGCTCCATCGCCAGCGCGCTGGCCGCGATCTCGATCGAGCCGATCGCGCCCAGCGAATGGCCGACCATCGACTTGATCGAGCTGATCGGCACCCGGTGGGCGTGGTGACCGAGGCTGCGTTTGAACGCCGCGGTCTCGTGGCGGTCGTTCTGCTTGGTGCCCGAACCGTGCGCGTTGATGTAGTCGAGGTCGCCCGGGCCGAGCCGCGCCTCGTCCATGGCGACCCGGATCGCCTCGGCCATCTCCCGTCCGTCGGGGCGCAGACCGGTCATGTGGAAGGCGTTGCTGCGGGTGGCGTAGCCGGCGATCTCGGCGTAGATCCGGGCGCCCCGGCGCCGGGCGCTCGCCAGTTCCTCCAGGACGAAGACGGCCGCCCCCTCACCCAGGACGAAACCGTTGCGGGTGCCGTCGAAGGGGCGTGAGGCGTGCTCCGGATCGTCGTTGCGGGGCGTGGTCGCCTTGATGGCGTCGAAGCACGCCACGGTGATCGGCGAGATGGGGGCGTCGGTCGCGCCGGCCACCATGACGTCGACCGACCCCTCGCGGATCAGCTCGGTGGCGTAGCCCACGGCGTCGATCCCCGAGGTGCAGCCGGTGGAGACCACGGTGGCGGGGCCCTCGGCACCCACGGCCCAGGCCACCTCCGCGGCGAAGGAGCTGGGCACCAGATAGTTGTAGAGGTGCGGAACGGCGTAGTTGTGGTCAACGAGGGAGAGCCGGCCGCTGTCGCTGACGGTGCGGTACTCCTCGTCCAGGCCCGTCGTGGCACCGACCGCGCTGCCTATCGTCACCCCGGTGCGGTGCGGTTCGAGGGCGGTGAAGTTCAGCCCGCTGTCCGCCACCGCCTCGCGCGCCGTGACGACGGCGAACTGCGCGGCCCGGTCCATCCGGCGGATCTCCTGGGCGCTCAGCCCCAGGTGCTCGGCGTCGAAGTCCACCTCCGCCGCGATCCGGGAGCGGAACTGGCCGGCGTCGAAGAAGCTGATCCGCCGGGTCGCCGTCCGGCCGTCGGTGAGCAGGGTCCAGAAGTTCTTGGTGCCGATGCCGCCGGGCGCGGTGACCCCGATGCCGGTGATGACGACCCGCCGCGCCCCGTCACCGCTCACCGCGGGCTCCAGTGGTAGAAGCGCCGGGCCATGGCGTCGGCGGGCGAACGCCAGCTGACCGGGTCGTAGGCGGTGATGAACGGCTTGAGGTCCTCGCTGATGCCGATGAACCGGGGGTCCGTCCGCGCGGCCTCGATGCGCTCGCCGCCGTCCTCGTCCGCGAAGTCCTGCAGGTGGAAGTAGAGGCCGCGGTACGAGAAGAGCTGCCGGCGCGCGGTCCCCATCCGGTGGGGCATCTCCGTGTCGTCGAACGCCGCGAACAGGCGGGCGACATCGGTGGCCGCGTGGGCTTCCATCCGGGCGACGATCAGTGTGCTGTGCATTCGCATCTCCTTGTCGGGACTAGCGGTTGCGGGAAGGGCCGAACCAGCGCTCCAGTGCCGAGGGCAGGTCGTGGTGGCTCCCGGGCGCGGCCCAGGCCACGTGCCCGTCGGGGCGGACGAGGAGGGCCGACGTCCCGGCGAGTGGGCTCCCGGCGGCCACGCCGTGCGGGGCCGCGGTCACGATGTCGACCCGGTCGGACCAGTCAGCCGCCCTGCCGCGCAGCACCGCGTTGTCCGCCAGGTCGAACAGGACCCCCCGCCCCGCGCGCAGTTCCCCGGTGCTGCTGGTCTTCCGGTGCTCGCCCACCAGCTCCAGGTGCGGCATGCGCAGCCCCAGCAGGGGGTGGCTCCCGGTACCGACGCTGTAGCGGATCTCCAGGCCGCTCACCATGCCGGCCAGGTGGCGGCCGACCTCCTCGTACCGGATGAGCTCGGCCAGGACGTCACGCAGCGGCTGCACCTCCTGGCCGCCGAGGAACAGCAGGCCCTGGGCCCTGGTGTTGAGCATCAGCCGCTCGCCGACGGCGTGCCGTTCCGCGTGGTAGGTGTCGAGGAGCGCCGGCGGGGCGGTGCCGCGGGCCACCGCGGCCAGCTTCCAGCCCAGGTTGACCGCGTCCTGGATCCCGGTGTTCATGCCCTGGCCGCCGGCCGGCAGATGGATGTGTGCGGCGTCGCCTGCCAGCAGGACCCGTCCCCGGCGGTACTCGGTGACGAGCCGGGTCGCGTCGCCGAACGCGCTGACCCACTCGTGCTCGGCGTGCGAGATGTCGATACCGGTGATCCGCTGCCAGGCGGCCGCGACCTCGGCGTAGGACGGCGGCTCGGTGCGGCGGCGGGGCGGGGTCCCGAGTTCGCAGACGATGATGCGGGTGACACCGCGGTCGCCGAGCGGGCCGCACATGACCATGCCACCGGGGAAGGTCTCACCGATCAGCCGCGGTTCGAGGTCCACCCCCTTGATGTCGGCCAGGTACATCTCCAGGGTGGCGGCGGTGCCGGGGAAGTCGAAGCCGGCCGCCTTGCGCACCACGCTGCGGCCCCCGTCGCAGCCGATCAGGTAGGAGGCCGTCAAGCGGGTCTCCCGGCCCCCCGGCATCCGCACCGTGACCTCGACGTGCTCCCCCCGGTCCTGCAGGGAGAGCAGCTCGTGGTCCCGCCGCAGATCGGCACCCAGCTCTCGGGCCCAGCCGTCGAGCACCGCCTCGGTGTCGGACTGCGGCACGGTCTTCGCCGCCTGGTGGACGCTGTCGAGGACACCGAAGTCCACCGGCAGGCCGCCGAAGTGGCCGGCGTTGCTGGTGCCGATCCCGCCGAACCGCGGGAGCAGGCCGCGCTGGTCGAAGACCTCCATCGTCCGGGTGGTGAAACCCAGTCCACGGGATTCGCCGGTCGGTCTCGCCAACCGCTCCAGCACGATGACGTCCACGCCGGCGAGTCGCAGCTCCCCGGCGAGCATGAGGCCGGTGGGACCGGCTCCGGCGACGATGACGGGTGCGTCCATGGACAGGCCCTCCGAGGACTTCGACATGGGGATGGACGTGCGAACGGTGCGCCGGGACATCTCACCGGCGCACCGTCACGGAATAGGGAGTTCGTACCGAACCAACCAGGGACTCCTTTTTTGCGGAACACCCGGCGGCCGGTCGGCACAGAACTGAGGAAGTTATCCAGAAGCTTCTTCGAGGAAGCCCGGGATGTCAACGTCAGTTTTCCGCAGGAACGACAGGAGCGGGTCAGGGAATTGTCAGACCGGGCGGGCGGGCGCGGCGTTCCCGCAGATCAGGCGGCGCCCCGGACCCCGGCACGGGGCCGCGCCCGGTACGGGGAAACGAGGCGGGCGCGGCCCCGTGGCCGCGCCCGCCGTGCCACCCTCCCGACTGCGCCGGTCAGCCGCCACCGCGCCGCGCGCCGAGCGAGCGCCGGACGTCCGCCGCGCAGTAGGAGACCCGCCCGCCGTCGGTACGGCGCCGCCATCCGTGCTGGCTGGCGTACCGGTAGACGCTCCCGGCGGCGATCCCCCAGAGCAGGGCGACGTCCTGGACCCCCAGCCACTGCACGGCCGCCTGCCCGGACTGCGCCCCGGACTGCGCGGGCCTGCCCGTCGGCGCCGCCTGGCCCGACCACATCCACTCCTGGGCGGACCAACGATGCGCGGGATCCGCGTCGCAGGCGACCTCCACGGCCCGCCGCGGCCGGTCCGCGGGCACCTCGGCCGTCAGGGTCCCCGCACAGTCCGCCTCACGGCAGGCCCCGACCCGCACCCGGGAACGCCGGTCCGGATCGATCACCCGGCGGGCCCGCCGCTCCGCGAGCGCCACCTCCCGCGACAACTCGCCCGCGGCCTCGTGGGCGGCCAGCCACCCGGCGTGGCGCAGCAGGAACTCCGCCGTGCCGGCCGCGGTGCCGCGCGGAGCGGCACAGAACCGCTGCCCGACCACCAGTCCCGACCAGGCCCGCAGCATCCCGAGGATCAGGGAACGGACCTCGGCCACCGCCGTGTTGAACGGCATTCCGGGCAGCGCGCCGCCGGACACCCGGTCACGTGGCCGGTCGGCCCCGACCAGCAGCAGAGCGCAGTCGTGGTACAGCCGGGGCAACCGCGTCAGGCCGTCGACGAGCCGGCGGCGGCAGAGCGGACAGAGCCTGGCCCCGGCCACGGCGCGGCCTCTCACGCCGCCCGCCGCCTCACGGGCGCGGCACCCGGCGCCCTCGCATCTCACGGGGCCCGCCGACGGGCCGACCGTCCGATTCGCACCACTGGATTCGCGTGTCATATTCCCCACCGCCTCGGAGGTGGCCAATGTATTTCGCGAATTCTTCGGGGACAAGGAAGGGGCGGGTCCGTGTAATTTATCTGTAGTGGCGCTTCAGTTCTTCTGACGAATTTTTCCGGGAGCCGCCAACAGGGCCCGCGGGACCGGCCGGTCCCGCGGATCCTATTGGTCCTCCGTCGCTCCGTCGGCGATCTTCAGCCGGGTGGCGACACCGTCGAGGACGCAGTCGAGGCCGATCTCGAACTGCCACTGCAGGTCGCCCTTGCGGGTGGCCTCGCCGAGGTAGCGGGCGTACATCGGGTAGCGGCCGGTGCTCACCAGCCAGGCCATCTGCGGGGCGAGACCGGAGCGGGCCTCGTCGTAGCTGGCCCAGCCCCGCGACTCCAGCATCCGGGTCAGGCCGATCTCCGCGTCGAGGGCACCCGAGACGTACGAGGTGACGGTGCTGTAGACGGCCATCGCGGTGTCGGCGTCGAGGTCCTCGGCGCCGAGCGCGGCGAGCGCGGCCTCCGGTACTGCGATCTGGTTGGGGGTCAGGCCGAACCAGCCGACCCGGGTGACCCACGGGTGCCTGCGTCCGACCTCCAGCAGGTGCACGGCGAGTTCCCGCATGACCTGTCGCCAACCGGAGCGCGCCGGGGAGAGGTCCACCTCTCCGTACACGTGGTCGACCATCAGCTCCAGGAGTTCGTCCTTGGAGGAGACGTACCGGTACGCGGCCATCGGCGCCACACCGAGCGCGGTGGCCAGACGGCGCATGGTGACGGCGTCGAGCCCCTCCTGGTCGGCGATCTCCACCGCAGCCTCGGCGATGCGCCGCGGGTTCAACGGGGTGCGGGCCGTCGGTGACGGCCGTTCGAGCCGCTCCCACAGAGTGAGGTTCTCCTTGCCCTTCTCCCTCTCCTTGGCCTTGCTCCGTTCCACCCTGTCCCCAGCAGACATCGGCAGGCTCCTCACAGTCAGTACTGGTGTACGTCGTATCTTGGGTAGACAGCGTACAGCTCGTTGTGTACGTTGTACGTTACCGGCGTGACGCACACAACACCAGGGAGAGGTCCATGAGTGCACAGAACAACCCCCTGCAGGTCGCGGTGATCATCGGCAGCACCCGGGGCGGGCGGTTCGGGCCCGTCGTCGCGGACTGGGTGATCTCGCACATCGCCCGGCGCGACGACATGGCGGCGGACCGCGTCGACCTCGTCGAAACCCCCCTTCCGGCGGTTTTCCCGGACTTCACCAAGCCGCTGCCCGAGGAGGTCGCCACCCAGGTCGGAGCGGTGGCCACCCGGCTCGCGGCCGCGGACGCCTTCGTCATTGTGACCCCGGAGTACAACCACAGCTTCCCGGCCTCGCTGAAGAACCTGATCGACTGGCACAACGAGCAGTGGCACGCCAAGCCGGTCGGCTTCGTCTCCTACGGCGGCCTCTCCGGCGGTCTGCGCGCCGTCGAGCACCTGCGGGTCGTGCTCGCCGAGGTGCACTCGGTCACCGTCCGCAACACCGTGAGCTTCCACAACTTCGGCCAGGTCTTCGACGGCGAGGGCCGGCCGACCGACCCCGGAGCCGACATCGCCGCCAAGGGCCTGCTCGACCAGCTGTCCTGGTGGGGCGGGATCCTGCGGGACGCCAAGGTCACCAACCCGTACACCGTCTGACGCACCACCACGCGTGCCTTGGGGGGCAGCGATGAAGGACCACCGGGCCGGACCGGCCCGACCTGCAGGACCGGCAGGAACCGCAGGACCGGCGGAGCCGGCCGGCTCCGCCGACCGACCGTTGTCACGGCCCGGGCTCTTCGGGCTGATGCTCGGGATCGTACTGGCGACGCTCGACGGACAGATCGTCAGTACCGCCCTGCCCACCATCGTGGGCGACCTCGGCGGCCTGAACCACTTCTCCTGGGTGGTGACGGCGTACCTCCTGGCGATGTCCGCCGCCACCCCGATCTGGGGCAAGCTGGGAGACCTCTACAACCGCAAGGGCGCCTTCATGGCGTCCGTGGGACTGTTCCTGCTCGGGTCGGTCCTGTGCGGCACGGCCCAGGACATGGCACAGCTCATCGCCTTCCGCGCCCTCCAGGGCCTCGGCGCGGGCGGCCTGATGGTCGGGGCGCTCTCGATCATCGGCGCCCTGGCCGCCGCCGAGGAACGCGGACGCATCCAGTCGCTGATCGGCGTGATGCTCCCGGTGGCCTTCGTCGGAGGCCCCCTGCTCGGCGGCTTTCTCACCGACTACCTGCACTGGCGGTGGACGTTCTACGTGAACATCCCCGTCGGCCTGGTCGCCCTGCTGGCCGTCGCCGGCGGCGTACGGGCGGGCCGCGAGCGCGGCACGGGCGGCGCAGGCGGCCGCATCGACTACCTCGGCACGATCCTGCTGACCACCGGCATCCTGGCGATCACGCTGGTGGGCACCTGGGCCGGCAACAGCTACGCCTGGCTGTCGCCCCAGGTCCTCGGGCTCGGTGCGCTGGCTGTGCTCGCGCTCGCCTGGTTCCTCCGGGTGGAACGGCGGGCGGCCGAACCGATCACGCCGCTCGTACTGTTCCGCAACCGGGAGTTCGGCCTCGCCCAGGTGATCAGCTTCCTGGTCGGCGCCACCATGGTCTCGGTACTCAACTACCTCCCGCAGTACATGCAGTTCGTCCAGGGCGCCTCGCCCATGACGAGCGGCATGCTGATCCTCCCGATGATGATCGGGATGCTGTCCGCCCAGTTGCTGACCGGGCGTCTGATCGACCGCGGCGGCCTCGACCGGGTGGTGCCGATCGCGGGCAGCGCCGTCACGCTCATCGGTGCGCTGGTGCTCCTCCTGCTCGGCACCGGGACGCCGGTCGCCCTCGCCTCGGGCCTCACCCTCGTCATGGGTCTGGGCGTCGGCGTCCTGATGCAGAGCACCATGCTCACCACGATGAACAACGCCCCGAAACGCCACATGGGTGCCGCCACCGGAACGGTCACCCTCGCCCGCACCATCGGCGGCTCGCTCGGCGTCGCCGTCCTCGGGGCGGTGCAGGCCGACCGGATGAGCGCGGTGCTCGCCGACCGGCTCGGGGCCGACGCCGAGCGGGGCCTCACCTCGGGCGGGCAGCTCACCCCCGCGATGCTGAAGGACATGACGGCGTCCGTGCGGGACGCCGTCGAGGCGGCCGTCACCAGCGGGCTGCACGGGGTCGTCGTCAGCGCCTCGGTGCTGGCCGTCCTCACCTTCGTCGTCGCCCTGTTCGTCCGGGCCGCCCCGCCCGCCGCAGTGGACGACACGCCGGACCCGGCCCCGGCAGGAACGGCGCCCGCACGAACCCCGCCCGCCGGCTGAGCACCTCCCCCGCGAACGGCGGCGGCAACCGACGGGCCCGGGCCGGACACTGTCCGGCCC
>NZ_JBHJRC010000036.1:0-40201 GCF_042261735.1 Kitasatospora sp. NPDC056327
CTCACCGAAGGGGGCGGGGCGCACCGGCGTCGCCGCACCGGGCTACTGCGCCCGCTTGAACGCGTAGTTGAACTCCGCCGTCCCGAACGCCCCCATCAGCCGGAGCCAGAACGGCATGGTCATCTCCATCGCCCGGGCGCCCGTGATGTCGCCCAGGTCGATCACCCACCCGGCCGGCCAGCCGAAGGTGCCCAGCAGCTCCACGGTGCGCGCCTTGGCGTCCGGGTCGTTCCCGGCCACGAACAGGTTGTGCTCGCCCGGCAGCCGCGACGGGTCCACCATCAGCGCCGCGGTCAGCGTGTTCAGCGTCTTCACCACCAGCGCCTCCGGGAACTCCCGCTGGATCCGCTCACCGACGCTGTCGGTGTTCACCGGGTCCAGCGTCAGCTCCCCCTCCGGGGAGAAGACCAGCGGGTTGGAGAGGTCGACCAGCAGCTTTCCCGCCAGCCGCTCCGCCCCCGCCGCCCGCAGCGCCTCCACCGCGACCGTCCCCGGCGTGGCGTTCAGCACCACCTCGCCGAACGCCGCGGCGTCCGCGAAGGTGCCGTGACGACCGTTCTCCCCGGCCCCGGCGGCCCAGGCCACCGCCGTCCCGTTGTCCCTGCTGCGCGAACCGAGCGTCACCTCCTGCCCGAGCCCCACCAGCCTGTCCGCGATCGTCCGCGCGACCCCGCCCGTACCGATGACTCCGTACCGCACCTGCTGCACCACCCGTCACTCGGACCGCTGCCGCGACGACGATAGGGCAAGCCGGTCCCCGCGTCCGGCGAACGCCGCGAACGGCCGCCCGCCGACTGGACCACCCCCGCTGGTGACGGCGCCCGGCCCGCCCAACCATGGCGCCATGAACCGCACCGCCCGCCCGCCCCGCACCGCCCGCCCGCTCCGCCGGGCCCGGCGCCTGGCACGCTCCGCCGCGCTGCTCGCCGGCCTCGCCCTGCTCGGCCCGGTCGCCGCCGGCACCGCCCGCGCCGACGTCACCACCATCTCCTTCGGCACCGAACGCACCGCCTGGGACCGCGCCGAACCGTTGCTGAGCCCGGCCGAGGTCGACCGGTCCGACTTCGGCGTCCGCTTCTCCACGCAGCTCAACGGCCAGGTCTTCGCCCAGCCCCTGGTGATCGGCGACCTCGTGATCGTCGCCACCGAGACCAACCACGTCTACGGGATCGCCGCCAACACCGGAAGGATCGTCTGGCACCGGGAGATGGGCCCCGCCTGGGCCTCCGCCGCCATCGGCTGCTCCGACCCCGGCCCCAACGTCGGCACCACCTCCACCCCCGTCTACGACCCCGCCACCGGCACCGTCTACCTCACCAGCAAGGTGGACGACGGCCCCGACGACAAGCACCCGCACCACTACGTGCACGCCGTCGACGTCCGCACCGGCGCCGAGCGCAGCGGCTGGCCGGTCACCGTCCAGGGAGACCCGGTGAACGCCCCCGGCAAGCCGTTCAACGCCTTCCGCTCCCTCCAGCGCCCAGGGCTGCTGCTGCTCGACGGCCGGCTCCACTTCGGCTTCGGCTCACTCTGCGGCATCGGCGACTACATCGGCACGGTGGCCGGCCTCGACACCCGCACCCGCAAGCTCACCCTGTTCTCGACCGTGGCCGGCTCCGACACCCAGCGGGCCTCGGTCTGGATGTCCGGCAGCGGCCTCGTCTCCGACGGCCCCGGCCGGTTCTTCCTCACCACCGCCAACGGCCGGGGTGCCGGCGCCTCGCCCGCGCCCGGCCCCGGCAACCGCCCGCCCGGCGGCCTCGGGGAGTCGGTGATCCGCTTCGGGGTGAGGTCCGACGGCTCCTTCGCCCCGGAGGACTTCTTCAGCCCGGTCAACAACGCCACCCTCGACCAGCGGGACACCGACCTCGGCTCGGGCGGCCCGGTCGCGCTGCCCCCCTCCTTCGGCACCCCCGCCCACCCCCGTCTGCTCGTCCAGGTCGGCAAGGACGGCCGGATCTTCCTGCTCGACCGCGACGACCTCGGCGGCACCGGCCAGGGCCCGAACGGCACCGACAAGGTCGTCGGCCTCACCGGCCCGTACGGCGGGGTCTGGGGCCACCCGGCGGTCTGGGGCGGCGACGGCGGCTACGTCTACACCGTCGAGAACCACGGCAAGCTGCGGGCCCTCAAGTACTCGGTGAGCGCCGCCGGCCTCCCGCGGCTGACCAGCACCGGCACCAGCGCCGGGGACTTCCTCAAGTTCTCCGGCTCGCCCGTCGTCACCTCCGACGGCACCCGCACCGGTTCGGCCCTGGTGTGGGTCATCTGGTCCGGCACCGGCCAGTACGGCGAGGGCGGCGAACTGCGCGCCTACGACCCCGTCCCGGTGGACGGCACCCTCCGGCTGCGCCGCTCCTTCCCGCTGGGCACCGTCAGCAAGTTCTCGGTCCCCGCCACCGACCGGGGCCGGATCTACGTCGGCACCAAGGACCACCACCTGGTCGCCCTCGGCCGTCCGTCGGCCTTCGCCTGACCGGGCCACCGCGCGTGCCCGGCCCGGCCCACCCCGACCGGGGCGGGCCGGGCGCCGTTCAGAGGCGGGCGGTCACCGTCTTGGGGCGCTGGTACTCGTGCAGGGCCAGGGTGGAGAGGTCGGTGCCCTGGCCGGAGGCGCCGCGGCCGCTGTGCGGGAGTTCGGCGGTCTGGACGAGGTGGCAGTTGATCCAGGTCTCCCCGGCGTCCAGGCGGGCGGTGAGGTCGAGCGCGGCCGACAGCCCGCCGGTCCACACACTGGCGGCGAGCGCCTGCGGCACGGCGTTGGCGAGGGCCAGCGCGGCCTCGACGGTCGGGGCGTGCTGGACGGTGAGCAGCGGGCCGAACACCTCCTCGACGACCGCCGGGTCGTCGTCCGGGAGGTCGGCCAGCAGCCGGGCGGGGCGCCACAGGCCGTCGGTGCGGCCGGGGCCCGGCAGCGAGCGCTTCGCGGCCGAGGCAGCGAGGATGCGGTCGTAGCGCGCGGCCTGGTCGGGGTTGTTGAGCGGGCCGAAGTCGCGCCCGGCCTCGCGCTCGCCGAGGGCGGCGGCGAGCGCGGTGACGGCCTGCTCGTGGTTCTCGGTGAGGGTGATCACCCGGGCGGGCGCGGCGCAGCTCTGGCCCGCGTTGTAGGTGCAGGCGGCGGCCAGCGCGGACCAGGTGTGCGCGGGCGCGTCCGGTAGGACCAGCACGGGGCTGTTGCCGCCGAGTTCGAGGCTGACGCGGCGGTGACCGGCCCGGGCGGCGATGTCGGCGCCCGCGGCGGCGCTGCCGGTGAAGGCGATCAGGTCGACGTCGCCGGCGACCAGCAGCCGGCCGGTCTCCCGGTCGCCGGCCAGCACGGTGAGCACGTCCTCGCCCAGCGCCTCGGCGGCGTGGGTGGCCAGCAGCGCGGCCGAGTCGGGGGTGGTCTCGGCGGGCTTGACGATCACCGCGTTCCCGGCGGCGAGGGCCGGGGCGCAGCGCCACGCGGCCATCAGCAGCGGGTAGTTCCACGGCACGACGGCCGCCACCACGCCGACCGGCTCCCAGCGGACCCAGCTCTCGTGCCCCGGCAGGTAGCGGCCGGCGGCGGGCGCGGTGCCGGTGCGCGCGGCGCCCGCGTAGAACCGGAACAGGTCGGCGACCTCGCGTATCTCGCCGGCCGCCTCCGCCTCCGGCTTCCCGGTGCCGGCCTGCTCCAGCAGGGTGTACTCGGTGAGGTGGCGCTCGACGAGGTCGGCGAGCGCGTCCAGCCGGCGCTCGCGCTCGCGCGGGGTGAGGGCGCGCCAGCGGCCGGCGGCGGCCCGGGCGCGGGCGGCGGTCCCGGCGACCTCTCCGGCGCGCCCCGGGACGAGGGTGCCCCGGGGGTGGCCGGTGCGCGGGTCGGTCAGGTGGAGCACGGGCGCAGCGGGGGAATCGGTGGACGGTGCCATGGCGGGGCCTCCCGGGCCGGGGCAGCAGGGGACGGAGCGGTCCGGACGGACCGCCGGTCGGTCACAGGTCGTAGGCGCGCAGCCAGAGTTCGAGGGTGAGCACCAGCCAGAGCTTGCCGCCCTGGCGCGGCAGCAGGGTGCCCTCGCGGCGCATCCAGGTGCGGACGGTGTCGGGCCGGACGAGTCCGCGCTCGCGGGCGGTGCGGCCGAGCAGCAGGTCGGCGGAGAGGTCGCGCAGCGGCCCGTGCAGCCACTGCTGGACCGGCACCCGCATGCCGCTCTTGGGCCGGTCGACGACCGCGGCCGGCAGCAGGTCGCGCACGGCCTCCTTGAGCACCCACTTCTCCACCGTGCCGCGGAGCTTGAGGGTCGGCGGGGTGGCGAAGGCGTGGTCGACGACCTGCCGGTCGAACAGCGGCGAGCGGCCCTGGATCCCGCGCGAGGCGGTGAGCCGTTCGACCTTGGTGAGGATGTGGTGGGCGCCCTTGGTCCGCAGGTTGCAGTGCAGCAGCTGGTTGAGCAGTGCGTTCATCGGACCGGGCGTCAGGTACGGGGCGACGAAGCGGCGCGGCTGCGGCTCGTCCGCCAGGGCCCGCAGGGCGCCGGGGGTGAGCAGCCGGGGCAGGTCCTCGTAGCACTTGCGGTAGGAGCGCAGATAGGCCTCGGCCCGCACCTCGGGGGCCGGGTCGTCCCGGTGCATCTCGTGGACCAGCATCGGCAGGTTCTTCGGCCCGCCGTACACCGGGTCGCCGCCCTCGCCGTTGAGCGCGACGGTGATCCCGTCGGCGGCGACGGCCTCGGCGAGCATCAGGTTGGGGACGGTCAGCGGGTCGCCGACGGGGCTGTCGAGCAGCGCGACGGTGTCGGCGAGCCGGGCGGCCACCTCCTCGCCGGAGACGGTGAGGATCCGGTGCCGGGTCCCGCAGTGGCCGGCGACCAGCCCCGAGTAGCCCAGCTCGTTGGGCAGCCGGTCGCCGAAGCTGATCGAGTAGGTGTGCACCGGCCGGTCGTGGAGCCGGGCGGCGAGCGCGGTGACCAGTGAGCTGTCGACGCCGCCGGACAGCAGCACCCCGACCGGTCCGTCCGCCGGCAGCCGCCGGGCGGTGGCCCCTTCGAGCAGGGCGCGGAGCTCCCTCGCGTACTCCCCGGCGGGCGGGACCTCGCCCTCGGGCAGGCGCTCGGCGGGCTCCCAGAACGGCTCCTGGCGAGTGGTGCCGTCGGCGGCGAGCCGCAGGGCGCGGCCGGGCAGCGCCTCGTGCACGCCGCGCAGCAGGGTCTCCTCGCCGGGCAGGTAGGCGAAGGTGAGGAAGGAGCGGACGGCGGCCAGGTCGAGGCCGGTGCCGAGCGCGGGCCAGTGGCGCAGGGCGCGCAGCGAGGTGGACGCGGCCCAGCAGCCGTCGGCGCGGGCGTAGAACAGGGTGCGGGTGCCGGTGTGGTCGCGGATCAGCACGAGGTCGGCGCCGTCGACGACGGCGAGCACGAACATGCCGTCGGCCCGCCGCAGGCCGTCCGGGCCCAGCCGCAGCCACAGGCGCAGCAGCAGCTCGCCGTCCGGGCAGCCGTCGGGGGCGGGGGAGCCGGCCGTGCGGAGGGCGGCGAGCAGTTCGGGCCGGTTGTGCAGGGTGACCTCGCCGACGGCGGTGGTGCCGTCGACCGTGTACGGGCCGCCGGCGAAGCCGGGTTCGGCGGGCAGCAGGGCCGCCCGGGCGCCGTTCGGGGCGGTCCCGCCGGTGAGCGAGGCGAGGTGGGTGCGGGCCCGGTCGGCGTCGGGGCCGGCGCAGGCGCAGCAGCGGGGCATGGTGGTGCGGTGCCTTTCGTCGAGTGACGGGCCGTGGCGGCCCGGGGCCGGGAGCCGGGGCGGCTCAGCCGAAGTCGTCGCCGTCCCAGCCGTCGTCGGAGTCGCCCCAGTCGCCGAACTGGTCGTCTGAGGCGGGGTCGGCGTGGTTCCCGGAGGAGCCGTCCACCGAGACGTCGCCGCCACCGCTGCCGTCACCGCCGCCGTCGCCCCCGGAGGCCTGCTGCCGCCGGGCCTCCGCGCGCAGTTCCTCCTCCTCCGCCTCGGAGAGCGCGGTCGGCGGCAGCTGTGCGGCGGTGATCGCGGCGACGCCGGCCACGCCGAGGGCGCCGACGACCACGCCGAGGCGTCCGCCGAAGGAGCTGCGGTTGAGGGTGACCAGGCCGTCGGCCCACACCGTGCGGCCGTAGCCGATGTCACGGCCGTACTCGGTGGCGCCGTCCGCGTACCGGCGCTTCACCAGGTCGCGGCCGAGCGGTTCGTCGGTGCCGGAGCGGCCGAGGCTGTCGTGCCAGTGGATCTGTCGGTCGGTGCCGCGCCGGCGCCACTCGCTGCGGCCGTCCTCGTACCGGCGGTGCACTTGGCCGTCCGCCAGCAGTTCGTCGCGGTAGCCGAGATGGCGTGCGTTGCTCATGGGTGCGGGGTCCTCACGGGTCGTGACGGGGAGGGCTGGTGGCGGCGGGCCGCCGGCGGTGCGGAGCGTCGGCGGGCGGTGGTGGCGCGGCGCGGACGGGCGGTGCGGACGGGCTCAGCGGTCCGGCCAGCTGAGGAAGCCGCTGCCGCGCACCGCCCGCACGCGCCGGCGCAGCGGGGTGCGGCGGGGCGCGGCCGTGCCGCCGCCCCGGAGCTGACGGATCACGGTGTGCAGCAGCCTGGCCGGGGCGACGGCGGCCAGTTCGATGGTGCGGCCGCTGCCGAGCCAGGCCCGCTCCTCGGGGCGCAGCCCGGCGGGCAGCGGCCCCCGGTAGCCGTGCGGGCCGCGGCCGGAGGTCAGGTGCAGGGTGGCGGCGTGCCGGGGGACCAGGCCCATCGAGCGCACCCGCACGTCCGCCCCGCCGGTGCCGGCCGGCCCGTGCGCCTCCCGGACGCGTTCGAAGCAGGCGAGCCCCGACGGACTGGCGTCGTGCAGCACGTGCACCACGGCGCCGCCGGCCCGCGCCAGCGCCGCGGTCAGCCGTTCGTCGAGCGGGAGTCCGTCGGCCGCCACGACGGGGCAGGCGGCCTCCAGGTGCAGGTCGTTGGCGATCAGCATGGCGGTGATCTCCGGGCTCTGGCAGACCAGCAGCCGGGGCAGCCCGTAGTCGTAGAGGTCGGGTTCCGCCGCGGCGGTCCCGGGGCCGGCCGGCGGGGGCGCGACGGGCGGCAGCAGGCCGGGCAGCCCGTCGCGCCGCGCGGCGAGCGCGGCGGCGAACCGGGCGTACCGGACGGGCGGCGCCAGCGTGTACGGGACCCGGCGCGGTCCGGCGTGCAGCGGCTGGAGCACCCGGCACAGCTCGTAGTAGAGCTGGCGCTCGGTGTACCGCAGCCCGCCGGGTGCCCCGGCCCGGGCGGCGGCGACGGTCAGCGCGCCGTCCAGCAGCGGACGCAGCGTCATGGGGTTCCTGCCTTTCCTCGCCCCGCCGTCACGCGGGGCCCCTGCGGGGATCCGGCCCGCCCGGTCGGCCGCCGTCCTCGGTGGTGCCGTCCGGTCCGGGCTCCGGCCAGGTCATGAAACCCACGGCGAGTGCCCGCCGGCGGGTCTCCGGCGCGCTCTCCGGCCGTCCTGCGACGGGCGGGTGCACCGGCCCGGTCCGCAGCGCGGCCGGGTCGCGGGGCTCCGGCGGCGCGGTGATCCGCTCGGCGGCCCGGTCGGCGATCGCCAGCAGCCGCTTGGGCGGCAGCGCGGCGAGCGGGGTCCACCAGCCCTCGGCGAACCAGGTGCGCTGGCTGCCGGTCAGCTCCGGCACCTCCCGCTCCAGCCGCGCGTACAGCTCCTCCGGGCGGTTCACGTCGCGCAGCAGCGTGTACCGGTGCTCGTCGACCAGCACCGTGCGCACCGACAGCCCGGCGTCCAGCACCCGCAGGCCGGGGCGGCCGGCCCGCGCGTCGGCGACCAGCAGGTGCCCGTACGGGGAGGCGTCGTGCAGCACCACCAGCGGCAGGCCCGCGGGGACGTCCCGCAGCCGGTCCACGATCAGCGCGCGGTGGCGCTCGGGGTAGCGGTTGGCGTGCAGGAACGCGGCGGTGGTGCGGTCCGGGCAGAGCAGGGCGAAGGCCGGCGCGGCGGGCGGCGGGCCGGGCCGCACCAGGGCGTCCTCGACCAGCCCGGCCGGCAGCACGCCGTAGACGCCGCGCCAGCGGTCCAGCACGGTGGTGCGGAACTCGTCCTCGGTCCAGCGGGGGGCCACCGTGCGGGCGGGCGCGGGCGCGGTGGACAGCGTCCAGCTGCGGATGCCGAAGCCGATCAGGACGAGGGCGACCAGCACGATCAGCGGGCTGAGGCCGGTGTCGACCGCCGCCACCGCGACCACGAGCGCGATCACCGCGAACGCGAACAACCCGGCCGCGTCGCCCTTGTTGCCGCGGAACTTCTGAGGGGGCCGCCCGCGGTGCTGCAGGGCGTGGTTCAGCTGCCCGCTGGTGACGGTCAGGCGGCCGGCGTCGGTCAGCTTCGCCGTCACCTTGCGGATCCGCACGTCGTGCAGTCCGAGGCCCTCGGTCTTCGGGTCGAGCGCGAACTCCTTGCGGCAGTAGGTGCACCGGTGGCGGGTCCGCTGGCGCTGGAGCAGGTCCTTCGAGCAGTGCGGGCAGATCATCGCGGCACCTCCGGCAGCGGCCAGGTCAGGAATCCGGTGCCGTGGGTCAGCACCTGTTCGGTGGCCCGCTCGGCCATCGCCAGCAGCTGTTTGGGCGGTACGGCGGCGAGCGGGCTCCACAGGCCGGCCGCGAGCCACTCCCGCTCCGCGTCGGTGAGGCCGGGCAGCCGCCGCAGCATGTCCTCCAGCGGCTCGCGCCGCTGGTGCTCGTGCAGCTGGACGGCCCGGTACCCGGCCGCCAGCACGGCGCGCACCGACAGTCCGGCGTCCGCCACCCGCCCGCCCGGCCGGCCGTGCCGGGCCTGGGCGGCCAGCAGGTGCCCGTCCGGCGAGGCGTCGTGCAGCACCACGACCGGCAGCCGGGGCGGCAGTTCGCGCAGCGTGGCCACCACGACCGCCCGGTGGTGCTCGGGGAAGCCGTTGGCGTGGAGGAACGCCCGGACCACGGGGTCGGGGCAGAGCACCGCCAGTGCGGCGGGGCCCGGCAGCGGGGCGGCCCGGACGGCCGAGTGCTCGACCACCCCTTCCGGGAGCCCGCCGTAGACCCCGTTCCAGCGGTCCACCACCAGGTTCCGGAAGGCGTTCACGGTCCAGCCGGGCAGGAGGTCGTACGAGGGGGTCCACTGCTCCCGTTCCCGCCGCTCGCGCTCCCGGGCCTCCTGCCACTCCTGCTCGTCCTTCTGCCAGCGGGCCAGCAGCGACCGGCGCCGCAGCAGCCGTGAGAGGTCCGGCACCGTGGAGAAGAACGCCAGGAGGCCGAAGCAGGCGGCCGGGACGGCGAGACCGAGGAGGGCGTGCACCTGGAGCCCGAGCACCGTGCTCCCGGCGACCACCACCGCACCGAAGAGGAGGTTCGCGGTGACCGGGAGTACTCCTCTGATCTCGGGCTCGCGCGGCCTCCCGATGGGCTTCGGCACGGGCCGTGGGGCCGGCCGCCCCGGCGTCTGATGGGCCCAGCGGAGCTGCTCGACGGTCAGTACGACCCGCCCGCCGTCACCGAGCCGCCCGACGGTGTGCCGCAGCCGCAGGTCGGTCAGGCCCCGGCTCTCCTTGGGCTCCAGGGCGAACGCCTTCCGGCAGCGCGAGCAGGTCCTGCCCCGGCGCTCGCGCTGGAGCAGCTTGGCCCGGCAGTGGGGGCAGGTCATCGCGGACCCTCCTCCAGTGCCGCCGCCAGCCTGCGCAGCCCGGCGGCCAGCCGCTCGCGCCGGCCCACCGTGCCGATCCGCTGCCCGCGTTCCACCGCCCGCAGCGCCTCGGCGAGTTCGTCCTCCGAGCGGCGTTCGGCCTCGGCCGCGGTGATCGCGTAGTCCTCGTGGTCGATGCCGTACCCGGTGTTGGCGGCCAGGATGTTGAGCGGCTCGCGGCCCCGGTTGGCGAAGGAGTGCGGCATCAGCTCGGGTATCCGGATCAGCAGCCCCGGCGTCAGCGGGACGTCCACCACCCGGCGCCGCTCGGTGTCGTACAGGCCGCAGGAGGCGTGCCCGAGGCTGAGCACCAGGTGCTCGCCGCCGTGCGCGTGCGGCGTGAACGCGCTGCGCGGGGCGACGATGCCGAGCTTGTAGGTGGCGTTCGACGGCCGTTCCGGCGAGGTCTTGGCGTCACCGACCAGGTAGTGGGCGAACTGGCCCTCGTCGATGAACCGGAGCAGCTCCTCGCCGCCCGGCCCGTGCGCGGACTCCGGTCCCAGTTCGCGCGCCCCGTCGCGGTCCGCGAGCAGCACGCGGCCGTCCGGGCGCAGCCGGTAGAGTTCGGCGCCGGCCGGCAGCCGCCCGGCGAGCCGTTCGAGTTCCCGCAGGCCGGATCGTACGGACATCGGCCACCCCACCCCCACGTTGACCTGTGCGACGTCACCCGCGGTGACGCGCATCACCCGTCGGCCGGTTCCCCCGGTCCGGCGTCGCGCGGTGGATCTTACGCACCCGGGGTGAACTCGCCCAGGGCCCGCCTTCGATCCCCGGTGGGCGGGGGCCGAGGCCGGGCCCGGGCCCGGCCTCCCGGACCGCGGCGCGCGCCCCCGGCGGCCCGGTGGGCGGGGCCCGGAGCCGGCCGGGGCGGGGCTCAGCGGCCGCGTGCCACCACGAACCCGGGCAGGGCCAGCAGGAACTCCCGGGCCTCCGCCGCCTCCTCGTGCCCGGCGCCCTCCGCCCCCTCCGGCTCGGCCGGCCGGTCGGCCAGGACGGCCTCGATCTCGCGCCCGGCCGCCGCCACCAGACCGGCCGCCGCCTCCCGGGCGCTCGCCACGCAGTCGTAGGCCGCCATCCGCTCCAGCAGCCAGGCGACCTCCTGCGCCGCGCCGGGGCCGCGCTGCGCCCGGGTGAGGCTCAGGTGGCGCACCACCCGGGCCCGTTCGGCGGGGGTGGCGCGCTCCAGGAGGTGGATCAGCATGAGGGTCCGCTTGCCCTCCCAGAGGTCCCCGGCGATCTCCTTGCCGTACTCCTCGGCCTCCCCGACCAGGTTGAGCACGTCGTCCTGGATCTGGAAGGCGGCGCCCAGGTACCAGCCGAACCGGTCCAGCCGGGCCGCGTCGGTGCCCGCGCCCCCGGCCACCAGCAGCCCGGAGCGGCAGGGGTAGAGGAAGGTGTACCAGGACGTCTTCTTCAGGCACATCCGGTAGTAGTCGGCGCTGGTCAGCGTGCAGACGTTGTCCCGGATCCAGGCGATCTCCAGGGCCTGGCCCTCCAGGGACTGGCGGCACATCAGCTCGGTCTCCTCGAACAGCCGCCAGGCCAGCTCGCCGCCGAGCTCCCGCCGGTTGGCCATCACCCGGCGCAGGCCGAGCAGGTTGGTCGCGTTGCCGACGTTCAGCGCGACCTCGACGCCGTACCGGGCGGGGAGGGTGGGCGCGCCGCGGCGCAGTTCGCTGCCGTCCTGGATGTCGTCGTGGACGAGGAAGGCGTTGTGGAACAGCTCCACGGTGACGGCCGGGTTGAGGGCGCGTTCGGGCCGGCCGCCGAACGCGGCGCTGGTGGCCAGGCAGAGCGCCGCCCGCAGGCCCTTGCAGGGGCGGGTGGGGTAGTCGGCGGCCAGGTCGTAGAGGTAGGGCGGGCTCTGTTCGGGGATGTGGCGCAGGAGTTCGGTGACGGTGCGCTCGCGGTAGCGGGTCAGGACCCGTTCGACCAGCGCGGTGCCGGGGGCGGGGGCCGGGTCCGTCACCCCCGGGGCCGCTCGTGCGGTCCGTCGCCGGCCGTGCCCTCGCCGTCGCGGGGGGAGCCGCCTGCGGCGGTGCCCTCGCCGGGGGAGCCGTCGCCGGGGGAGCCGGCGGTCGGCCGGGCCGCGCGCTGCGGGCCGAAGGCGTCCTGGAGGCCCCGGTTGGCGAGGCCGGGGGCGATCGAGCTGAGCCGCAGCAGGAGGTCGAGGACGTCGTGGGCGTTGGCGGTGAGCCGCTGGGCGTGCTCGGCGACCTCGCCGGTGGTGCCGGCCAGCACCCGCTCGCCGACCGCGTCGATCAGCTGGTGGGTGTTGTCCGAGACCCGCCGCACCAGCCGGTCGAACTCCTCCTGGTCGACGCGGTGTTCGTCGGTCAACCGGGCCGTCGCGGTCCTGGCGTCGGCGAGGCCGGCGGACAGCTCGCGTTCCAGGACGGCCGCCGCCTCCATGACCGCGCGCGAGCCCTGCTCGCCCGACTCGCTGAACCGACCGGCGTCGGGCATGGCTGACCTCCTGGGTTCGCACCCCGGGCGGGGGCCGGGGCGGGCCGGACCGGCGCCGGTCCGGCCGCCGCGTCGATCGCCGATGGTACACGGATGTGTGCGGAGCGTGTCCATGGCAGCGCTGGGGCGCGTGCCGCGCGGCCACGTTCCGGCGCGCGCCGGATTCCTGGCGGCGCACGCCGCCTCGTGCGCGCCGGATGCCGCACGGGTGGCGCCCGGTGCCGGGCCCCGGCGGCCCGGCGAGTCGGGCGCGCCCGCCCTGTCGTCACTGGTAGTGATTTCCTCGTCGCGGAGCGATCCGCGGGGAAGGGGGGGCGGCACACGGGACAGGGAGCGGTCATGGGTGACAGGCAGCGTCCGTCGAGAACACGGAACGTCCGGCCGGTGGTGGACACCAGGGCGGAGATCGCCCGGTTGGAGGGCTACCTCGCCTGGGAGGCGGAGGTGGCCGCGGCCGAACGGGACGCCCGGGGCTTCGCCGACCGCTTCCCCTGGCTCCGGCCGGACGACCGCGAGACGCTGGAACGCGCCTACGCCGACGACCGTCTGCGGTACGCGGAGGAGGTCGTCGACCGGGCCGTCGGGCGCTGCCAGACGCTGGCGGCCCGCTACCGGGCGGAGTCCCGGCGGCTCTGCGCCCGCTTCGCCGCGCTCTGCGCGGCGGTGACCGTCGGGGTGGCGCTGCTCGCCGTCCTCCCGGCCGCCCTGCGCGGCTGACGGGCCGCCCGCCGCCGACGGGCCGTCCGTCCGCGGCCGCCCCTTCGCGGACGTCCCTGCGCGGTGCGGACGGCCAGGGCGCACGAACGGGCCCGCCGCCCACCCCTCGGGGTGTGCGGCGGGCCCGTTCGTCCGTGTGCGGGGATCAGTGGTGGCCGTGGCCGCTGGTGATCTCCTCGTGCTCCTCGGCGGTCGGCTTGGCGATCTGGGAGCCCTCGCCGTAGAAGCCGCGGGACAGCTTCGCCCTGGTCCGGGCCAGCAGTCCGGCCTTGCGGGCCACCCCGTTCTCGTCCACCTCGGCCGGCAGGACCACCGGCCGCGGCTGCTCGTGCGAGGTGAGGGTGTAGAGCCGGTCCTGCTCCAGCGGCGCGTGCACCTCGACGAACTCGCCGTGCTGGAGCCGCGTGATGACGCCGGTCTCCCGGCCGTGCAGCACCTTCTCCCGGTCCCGGCGCTGCAGGCCCAGGCACCAGCGCTTGGTGATCACGAAGACGATCACCGGTCCCACGAAGAATCCGATCCGGGCCGCGTTGGTGATGGCGTTGATCGACAGGTGGAAGTGGGTGGCGATCAGGTCGTTGCCGCCGGCGGCGAGCAGGATCAGGTAGAGGCTGATCCAGGCCGCGCCGAACGCGGTGCGCACCGGAGCGTTGCGCGGCCGGTCGGCGATGTGGTGCTCGCGCCGGTCGCCGGTGATCCAGCCCTCCAGGAACGGGTAGGCCCAGATCGCCACCAGCACCAGCGGGAAGATCATCAGCGGGACGAACACGCCCATCACGAGCGTGTGGCCCCAGACGGCGATCTCCCAGCCGGGCATGATCCGGATCAGGCCCTCGGAGAAGCCCATGTACCAGTCCGGCTGGGCGTCGGTGGACACCTGGTCGGGGCGGTACGGGCCGACCGACCAGACCGGGTTGACGGTGGCGATCGCCGCCATCGCCGCGATCACGCCGAACACCAGGAAGAAGAAGCCGCCCGCCTTGGCCATGTAGACCGGCATCAGCGGCATGCCGACGACGTTCTCGTTGGTCCGGCCGGGCCCGGCGAACTGGGTGTGCTTGTGGTAGAAGACCAGGATCAGGTGCGCCACCAGCAGGCCCAGCATGATGCCCGGGATCAGCAGGATGTGCACCGTGAACAGCCGGGGCACGATCACGGTCCCCGGGAACTGGCCCCCGAAGATGAACATCTCCAGGTAGGTCCCGACGAGCGGCACGGCGAGCACCGCGCCCTCCATGAACCGGATGCCGGTGCCGGAGAGCAGGTCGTCGGGCAGCGAGTAGCCCATGAAGCCGTCGAACATGCCGAGGATCAGCAGGCCGGCGCCGAACAGCCAGTTGATCTCGCGCGGCTTGCGGAACGCACCGGTGAAGAAGACCCGCATCATGTGCACGAACATCGCGGCGACGAAGACGATCGCCGCCCAGTGGTGGATCTGGCGGATCAGCAGACCGCCGCGGATCTCGAAGCTGATGTGCACCGTCGAGGCGAAGGCCTCGGACATCTGGATGCCCTTGAGCGGCACGTACGAGCCCTCGTAGGTCACCTCGCCCATCGACGGGATGAAGAAGAAGGTGAGCCAGACGCCGGTCAGGATGATGATGACGAAGGTGTAGAGGCAGATCTCGCCGAGCATGAAGGACCAGTGGTCCGGGAAGATCTTGCGCAGGTTGGACCTGGACAGGGCGTAGATGCCGAGCCGTCCGTCGGTCCAGTCGGCGAGCGCCTCGACCTTGTTGGCGGGCTCCGCGCGGGTGCTGGTGACGGGCGGCGGGCCCGGCTGCGGGTCGGCTCTCACGACGGGCTCCCCGGCGTCCGCCGCGGCACGTCCTGGACGCCCGGCCGCGACACGGCCGGCCGGTGGAGTGATGTGATCATCGGACCTCTCGATACGGGGGTGCCGGGCAGGCCGGCGCGCGGATCCGGCGACCCGCCGCCCCGTTGCTCAAAGTGATGGAGCGCTTACTCTGTCATGCTGTCGGCAGCGCGCCGACTGTGCACGTCCATCGGCCCGTACGGCCGCTCGTGTCGGCCCGTCCGGGGGGCCGGCGGCCCGCTCCCGGGCCCTGCTGCGGCCCCGATGCTGCGCTCGGGTGCTGTTGGCGGCGCGGAGAACCGTTTCGGCGCGCGCCGCGGCCCGGGAGGGCGCGGGGTCGGGCCTACGCTGCGCCAATGGTGGATCAGCGGGAACTCTTCGAGGACGTGACAGCCGACCTGGCCCGGGCCGGCTTCGACACCGGACACGGGCCCTCCGGCCTGCGGATCGGCCGGCACCCGCAGGGGGTGGTGATCGGCTGGCCGCCCGCCGACGGGAGCGCCGACGGGCCGCCGCCCGCCGGGGTCGTCCGGGCCGCGGTGACCGGCGCCGTCGCCGCCGTGCTCCGCGAGTCCGGCTACCGGCTCGCCGAGACCGGCCCGGACGAACTCCTCGTCACCGCCGGCCCCGCTCCCGCCGTCCCCGGGGAACCGGAGCGCGAACCGGCCGCCGTCCCCGAACAGTGGTGGGGCTGACCCGGGGCGCCCCACCGGATTGCCCCTGGTCCCGGCACGGTGCAACCATGAGGTTGCCACAGCTGGTCAAGGCCGAGGAGCAGCCCCATGAGTGACACCGCGACGGAACGCCGCGGAGCCGGTGCGGAGACTGTCGACCACGTGCTCGGCGCCCTCGCCGACCCGACCCGGCGCCGGCTGCTCGACCTGCTCGCGGCCCAGGGCGAGGCCACCGCGACCACCCTCGCCGGGTGGCTGCCGGTCTCCCGCCAGGCCGTGGTCAAGCACCTCGCGGTGCTGGACTCCGCCGGCCTGGTCGCCGGGCACCGGGCCGGCCGCGAGGTCCGCTACGCCGTCCGCCCGGCCGCCCTCGCCGCCACGGCGCGCTGGATGGCCGGGCTCGCCGACGACTGGGACCGGCGGCCCCCGGTGGCCGGGCCCCGGCCGGCGGGTCCGGCGGCCGGGGCCCGCTGACCCGCCGTCTGACGGCCCCCGGCGGCCCTCAGCCGCCGGTCGCCGCGGCGATCGCGGCCACCAGCTCGTCCACCCCCTGCTCCTTCAGCACGCCGTAGTGGTCGCCGGCCAGTTGCACCGTGCGCGGCACGGTCCCGGGCCGGCCGGGCCCGCCCCCGGCGAAGGCGTACTCGTCGCCGGTCGCCCGGAAGGCGGTCACCGGGGCCGCCAGCCGCCGCTCGGCCAGCTCGCGGAAGGTGTACTCGAACTCGTAGGTCTCCCCGACGATCCGGGTGATCCGGCGGATCACCTCCTCGTCGAGCCCGGGCAGCAGCCGGTGGACGAACGCGGTGAAGCCGTCCTCGTCGCGCACCTCGGCCAGGCAGGCGTCCAGCCCCGGCCCGCTGATCGACCCGGCGAACACCGAGTACAGGATCGTCAGGTACGCCGGGTTGCGGTACGAGGACTCCCGCCCGTACCGCTCGCCGTCGGCCCGCCGCACCTCCGGGTTGCCGGGGCAGATCAGCAGCACCTCCGTCACCCGCTCCCCGGCCCGCTCCAGCTGCCAGGCCGCCTCGAAGGCCACCCGTGCGCCGAAGGAGTACCCCCACAGGGTGTACGGGCCCCGCGGCCTGACGCGGCGGATCTCCGCGACGTCGGCCGCGGCGGTCTCCCGGATCGTCGGGTACGGCGTCTCCCCGGCGTTGATGCCGTGCGCCTGCACCCCGTAGAACGGTCGGCCCGACCGCCCGGCGAGCGGGCGCAGGTTCATCGGGTAGCCGCCCAGTCCCGGCCAGCAGAACACCGGGTCGCCGGAGCCGCCGGCCCCGTGCAGCGGTACCAGCCGGGAGAACGGCGCCGCCCCGCTCCTCCGGTTCGCCGCGTCCGTCCCGCCGTCGCTCGGGCCCCCCGTCCTGCCGCCCGTTCCGTCGTCCGCCCGGGTGCCGTCGATCCGTGCCGCCAGGTCCGTCAGCCTCGGGGCGGTGAACAGCACCTGCAGGGGCAGCCGGGTGCCGAACTCCCGGTTCACCCGGTTGACCAGCGCCACCGCGATCAGCGAGTTCCCGCCGGCCGCGAAGAACTCGTCCGCGGCGGACACCGCCTCGTACCCCAGCGCGGACGCCCACACCGCCGCCAGCCGGCGCTCCGTCGGCGTCGAGGGCGCCACGAACGGCGCGCCCGTCCCGGCGTCCCGCACCTGCTCGGCGGCGGCCAGCGCCTTGACGTCCACCTTCCCGTTGGCGGTCAGCGGCAGCGCGTCCAGCACCAGCACCCGGTTGGGGACCATGTAGTCCGGCAGCACGGCCGCCAGTTCGTCCCGGATCAGCTCCGCCGGGCCCTTCATGTGCACCGCGTCCTCCCGCATGCCCTCGCTGCGGACCTGATCCCCGCTCACCCGCCCGCCGAGGAAGAAGTACGACGGGCCGGCCGCGATCCCGCACCCGGCCAGGAGCGCGTCCAGCCGCCGCGCGGCCGGCAGCGGGTGGCCGCTGCGCGAGCTGTAGCCCGCGGACATGAAGCCGAAGCCCAGCCCGTTGCGCTGCAGGTGGTGCAGCCGGGTGCCGAGTCCGATGTACTCCAGCCACGGTTCGGCGGCCCGGCTCACCGCGCTGATCCCGAAGCCCGCCCGCCGGTACACCTGCTGGTTGATCGCGATGACGTGCCGGACCTCGACCACCCCGTCCGAGATCCGGGTCAGGGCGCCGCCCGCGCCGCCGTTGCCGCCGTTGCCGCCCGTTCCGTCGTCGGTGCCGTCGGGCCGGCCGGGCTCGTACCGGTACAGCCCGGCGGGCAGGCCCTCGACCCCGCCCGGGTGGGCCTGGACGAACAGCTCGGTGTCCTCCCGGCGCGGCCGCCCGTCGTCCGGGACGATCGAGAAGCCGCCCAGGTAGAAGTCCTCCCCGGCGACGTCCAGCCGCCGCTGCACGGCCGGCTCGTGGCCCAGCGGACGCACCGTCAGCCCGTACTCCGGCAGCACCTCCTCCAGCACGCCGATCATGTGGCCGGTCTCGAACTCCAGCACCTCCCGGATGTTGTTCCGGTACACCGGCTCGATCGCGCCGCGCCGGCCCAGGAAGTGCGCCGTCAGGCCGGTCGCGCCGGCGGCCGCGCTGCCGATCCGGACCAGGGCGTGATCCCGCGGGTGGTAGTAGTACACGCCCGACGGCGAGCCGTGCGAGCCGTCCGTCTCCAGGTACAGCTGGGTGGCGTACAGCGCGCCGGGCGAGGCGTACGCGTACTTCGGCAGCAGCCGCTCCGCGCTGTGGAACTGGCCGAACCAGCGCAGCGCCGGGCCAAGGCCGGTGAGCGTGACGGCCTCGCCGCGGGCGGACCCGCCGGCGCCGCCGGCCGCCGGGTACGGGGCCGCCAGCAGCGCCAGCAGGTCCGCCCTGGTCACCGGGCCGCCCTCGAAGAAGCGGTAGGTCTTGCGGGCGAAGGTCTCCCGCCGCTGGCGCGCCGTCCCGCGGCGCCCCGGCAGCGCCAGCACCGGGCGGCCGGCCAGCTCGGCCGCGGTGCGCACGCCCGGGTCGGAGAGCTGTGCCCGGACCTGGAGCCTGCTCGCCTTGGAGCGGTGGTGGCCGCCCCGCGGGTCGCCGTCCCGGCCTCCGTCCGGGTTTCCGTCCGGGCTCCCGTTCGCGTTCCCGGCCGGGCTCCCGTTGGCGCCCTGGTCCATCAGGGCGGCCTCCTTGGGATTCAGCTCCACGCAGGCCACCAGGTTGCGGTGCCCCGTCCGCGCGTCGTCCGTGACCACCGCCGCCGCCCGGCGCACCCAGGTGTGCTCCTCCACGGCCAGCGCGATCTCGTCCAGCTCCACCCGGTAGCCGCGCAGCTTGACCTGGTTGTCCACCCGGCCCGCGCACTGCAGCGTGCCGTCCGGGAGCCACTGGGCGAGGTCGCCGGTCCGGTACAGCCGCTCGCCCGGCAGGTGCGGTGAGGCGACGAACCGCTCCGCCGTCAGATCGGGCCGGTTGAGGTAGCCCCGGGCCAGCTGGACGCCGCCGATGTACAGCTCACCGGTCGCCCCGACCTCCACCGGCGCCAGCTCCCCGTCCAGCACGAAGCAGCTGGTGCGGTCCACCGGCACGCCGATCGGCACCGATCCCGTTCCGTCGCCGAGGGTCCGGGGGTCGATCCGGTGGGCGGTCGCGTTGATGGTGCACTCGGTCGGCCCGTAGAGGTTGACCAGCTCGGTGCCCGGCAGCGCCGCCGTCAGGGCCCGGGCGAGCCGGACCGACAGCGCCTCGCCCCCGGAGTACAGAGCGCGCAGCCCGGTGCACTCCGTCAGCCGCTCGGTGTCCAGCAGCGCCTGGAGCAGGGTGGGCACGCACTGCAGGGCCGTCACGCCGTGCGCGAGCACGGTGTCGATCAGCGCCTCCGGATCGCGGTAGACGCCGGGCGCGCCCATCACCACGCGGGCCCCGGTGGCGGGCGCGAGGATCTCCCACTGCGCCGCGTCGAAGCTCATCGGCGTCTTCTGCAGCACGACGGTGGCCGGGCCCAGGTGCCCGGCGTCGGCCAGCCAGCGCAGCTGGGACACGATGCTGCGGTGCTCGACCATCACGCCCTTGGGGCGGCCGGTGGAGCCGGAGGTGTGGATCACATACGCCAGCGACTCCGGGCCGGGGCGGCCGGGGACGGCCGGTCCCTGCCCCTGGTGCGGGATCGGGCCGGCGTCCGCGAGGTCGGCGGCGGTGACGATCCGGGTGCCCGGCGGGACCAGCTCGGCGAGCCGTTCGCGCAGGTGCTCCTGGGCGACGATCACCCTGGTCCCGCTGGACTCGATCATCCAGCGGACGCGCTCCTCCGGGTACTCCGGCGAGAGCGGCAGGTACGCGGCACCCGCGTGCAGGATGCCCCAGGCCCCGGTCATCAGCTCCGGGGACGGCTCGGTGTACAGGCCGACGCAGTCGTCGGCCGCCACCCCCAGCCGGTGCAGGTGCGCGCCGAGCGCGTCGGCGGCCGCGCCGAGTTCGCGGAAGGTGAGCCGGCCGCCGCCGTCGGCGCCGGTCACGGCGGTGGCCCCGGGCCGGGCGGCCACCTGGGCGTGGAGCAGGTCGGGCAGGCAGAGGGAACGGCGGGCGTCGGGGAGGACGGCGGACGGGACGGGCTCTGCGGTCATGAGGGGATTCCCTGGGCTCGGGTCGGGCCGGTACGGCCGCCCGGTCCGTCGACCGGGCGTGCCTCCCAAGGTCGGCCGCCCGCTGTCCCGGACGCCTGGGGCGCCGGCCGCTACCCGGCCCCCCTTCCGGCCCGGGCCCGGTCACGCCACTGTCCCGGACGTCCCGGGCCCCGCCCGGGACGTCCCGGGCGAACCGCCGCGGGGTGTGGGATGCATCGCTGACGGATGATCAAACTACTGAATGCTGCATGGTCTCGCCCCGTCCCGGCCGGCGAGTGGGCGGCGCCTCGTTCGTCCCGGTCCGTCGGTTCTCGGGTCGGAGGAACCTCCAGGTTTCAACCATCCGAAAGCGTTCACAAAGATAACGAGAAAGTCGGGATTCGATGGATTGTGGATTTACTTATTGACGCCGCCCGGCGGGTGCGGGTTAACTCCTCCCACCTCGCCGCTTTGATGCGGCCCTGTCATGGAGGTGCCTTCGTGAACGCAACCGTACGTCGCGTCCGCAGGGGCGCCGCCCCGGTGCCCGACCCGGTCTCCCGGCGAACCCAGCGGTCCGCCGGGCGGGGCTGAACCGCGCGGCCCCAACCGCCGGACCGCCCCGAACGGGCCCGGTCCCCACCCCCACGGGGACCGGGCCTCCGTCCCGGGCGGCCGTGGCCGTGGCGGGGGTGGGCGGAGGTGCGCCCGGGGGCGGTGGGCCCGGCAACGGGGGCGGGCGTCGGTGACCGGGGCCGGCCGCGCCGTGACCGAAGCCGGGGCGGAGAGGACGTTGGTCCCTGTCCTCCGGGTGGAGGGTTCCGCACCCTGGAATGCGGGCCCGCCGTCCCGTGGAGACCGGCGGCCCCGTCCGCGCCCGGCATCCGAATGAGTGAGAAGGTACCGCCGCCCATGTCCGCCGAGACGCTCGTGCACCGTTTGGTCGACGCCTTCTTCACCCACTGCCAGGAGTGCGGCGAGCCCCGCGAGGCCGCCGACTGCCACCCCCGTGCCCACTGGCGGCTCTACCTCGACCTCGACGCCGAGACCCTGCGCCGCATCCGCCACTGGGTGCTCGACCCCACCAGCCCGGCGGGTTCCGACACCGAGCGCACCGTGCTGCTGCACTGGCTGGACGCGCAGGAGGTCTGAGCCCGCCCGGTGGGCCCGGTCAGGGTGTGTCCGTGTCCGGCGCCCGGGCCCGGTCGGTGCGGACGGCCGCTCCGCCGCTCCGGCCGCGGGGATCAGCCCCGGCCGGAGCCCTCCCACGACAGTTCCAGCGCCTCACGCAGCCGCCCGTCCGCCGCGGCGAGCAGCCGCGCGGCGGCCGGCGCGTCCACCCCGGCGAGGACGACCAGGACGGCGTCCTTCACCTCGCCGCCGGTGGCCGCCAGTGCGCGGCGGGCCGTCTCCTCGTCCGCGCCGGTGATCCCGGTGACGATCCGCCGTGCCCGGTCGCGCAGCTTGGCATTGCCCGCCCGCACGTCGACCATCAGGTTGCCGTACGTCTTGCCGAGCCGGACCATGACCGCCGTCGACAACAGGTTCAGCACCAGTTTCTGTGCCGTCCCCGCCTTGAGCCGGGTCGAACCGGCCACGACCTCCGGCCCGGTCTCCACCTCGATCCCCAGCTCGGCCGCCGCGACCAGCGGCGACCCGGTGGTCCCCGCCAGCCCCACGGTCAGCGCCCCGGTGGTGCGGGCGTACCGGACGGCCGCCACCGTGTACGGGGTGCGGCCGGAGGCGGAGACGCCCACCACGGTGTCCTCGGCCGTCAGGGCCAGCGCGGCGAGATCGGCGACCGCCCGCTCCGTGTCGTCCTCCGCCCCTTCGACGGCGCGCACCAGCGCCGGCGGGCCGCCCGCGATCACGCCCACCACACGGCCCGGGTCGGTGTTGAAGGTCGGCGGGCACTCGCTGGCGTCCAGCATCCCGAGCCGCCCGGCCGTCCCGGCCCCCGCATAGACCAGCCGTCCGCCCCGGGCCATCCGCCCGGCGGCCGCGTCCACCACGGCGGCGATCCGCGGCAGCTCTGCGGCCACCGCCACGGCGACCGTGCGGTCCTCGGCGTTCAGCAGCCGCAGCAGCTCCAGGGTCCCCAGCCGGTCGAGTCCGGCCCACTCCGGCCGCACGGTCTCCGTGGCCGGGAGGTCAGCGTTCTCCATACGGCCTCCCTCCCCGCACACGGCGGCCGTCAACCGGAGCCGCACCGGGGCGCCGCCCTCGTCCGGCCGGGGGCCGTGTCCCGTTCGGTGCGGCGCGGGCCGGTGGGGACCGCCCGGGCGTGGGGGCGCGGTTGGGTGGGGCGGAGGCTCGTGCAGGGGGAGTGCGGTGTCGGACGGTTCGGGTGGAGCTCCGGGCGGACCGGTGCGTGCTGCGGGCGGTCGGCCCGGTGGTGGAACGGCGCGGTCGGCGGCGGGACCTGCTCGTCGTCGCCGACGAGGCCGGTGTTCCGCCAGGCGGCGGGGTCGTGCGCGACCTCCGTCACCTGGTCGGTGACGGTCCCGGAGGGGAGGCCTCGACGCTGTCGGGCGGCCGGGGGAGCGGGACGACCCGGCCGGCGATCGTGTGGCTCGCCCGGCGCCCGGTGCGGGCCCGGACGGACCACGCGTTCCTGGGCGGTTCCGGACGGGATTCCGCCACCGTCCGCCGTTCCCGCCGGGGCGGCGGGGGTGCGGGTCGCCCCCCGCCGGTTCTCCGCGTGAGTGCTGCGGAAGCGGTGGCCCGACTTCGCCGAGCCTCCTCCCGCCGGACGCCGCGGGGCCCGGGAGGCGTGCGGAGACGGGGTCAGGCCATCCAGAAGAAGACGGCCGTCATCCGGCGGTCCTCCGGGGTGAGGCCGTGGTAGGCGGTGGCGCTGTGGATGAGGTTGGCGTGGTAGACGAGCAGGCGGTTGTAGCGATTGGGGACGCGGACGTCCTCGGTGAAGGTGTCGGCGGGGACGCGGCGGGTGCCGAGGGCCTCGACCAGGTTGGTGTGCGGGGCGGTGACCAGGTTGCCGCCGAGGCGGCCGGCGGGGAGGCGCTGGCGGTAGAAGCCGGTCCCGGAGTCCTTGGGGGCGCCGGGGCTCAGGTAGAGGACGGCGGCGTAGCGGCAGAGCGCGCGGGAGTCGGTGTGGGGGCGGGGCTCCGACTCGCCGGCGCCGACGAGCTGGACGCAGTTGTGGTTCAGGGTGCCGCCGCCGGGGGTGCGCTGCACCCAGAGACGGGGCGCCCCGGTGGCCCTGCGGACGAGGGCCTCGACGCGGGCCAGTTCGTCCGGTTCGAGGCCGGGCATGGTGCGCAGCCCGGGCCAGCTCTCGGGCCGGTAGGGGTGGCCCTCGGTCCAGGTGTCGCGGTCGAGGCATCGGCGCCGGACGGCGTCGGGGTCGGGCAGGACGTCGTCGAACACCCAGTAGTCGCGGCCGGGGGTGGGCTTGCGGTAGGGCAGGACGGGCAGGGCGGCCGTCCGCCCGGCGGGCAGTGGGGGCATGCGCCGACCATAGGATTCGTCGCCCCCAACGTTCTGCCGTGAGCAGGTCAACCTTTCGTCAAGGTCGGCGCGGGAGAGCGGAGGCGGTGACGGCGGGCTCCGTGACCGGCCGTCAGCAGCCGCCGTCGGCGAGGACGTAGAAGGCCGGTCCGGTCTGCCGCAGGGTGTGCACGGTGAGGACGTTCCACAGGCCCATGTCCTGCCCCGAACCCAGGGCGTACACCCGCCCGCCGGCGACCGACGCCCGGCCCGCGGTCACCTGGTGGTGGTTGTCGGCGGTGAAGCACACCGGGGCGCTGCCGGTGGTGGTGGCGGTGACGGTGGCCGAGCGGGGGCCCGCCGTGCCGTCGGCGGCGACCGCCGCCACCGCGTAGCCGTAGGTGGTGCCCGCGCTCAGCCCCGAGTCGGTGTGGCCGGTGCCGGTGGGGGAGGCGACCGGGGCACCGTCCCGGAACACCCGGTAGGACACGGCCCCCGTGACGGGCTGCCAGCCGAGGGCGATGCTGCCGCTCCCGGTGGGGGTGGCGGTGAGGCCGGCCGGCGCGGGCGGTCCGGGGACGGTCGGACCGTCGCCGGTCAGGCCCCAGAACCGTGCGGAGTGGTAGTCGGAGCAGATCGCGTCGAGGAAGTAGGCGCCGGTCGCGCCGCACCGGTCGGTGCCCGGACCGGGGGCGACGGCGAGGCCGTGGCCCATGCCGGCGATCGAGTAGAGGGCGACGGCGGGCCGCCCGGAGGCGTCCGCGTAGACGGTCTCGGTGGTGCCGCCGGGCAGGCCGCGGGTGCCGGCCGGTGTGCGGCCGATGCCCCACACCTCCGTCCACTGGTCCCGCAGTTCGGTGGCGTTCACGGGCCGGACGGTGGTGTCCGCCGTGCCGTGCCAGATCGCCACCCGGGGCCACGGGCCGGTGTGCCCGGGGTGGGCGCGGCGGACCCTGTCGGCCCACTGGGCCGGGGTGAGTCCCTGGTCGGCGTTCTGACAGGAGGCGGCCGCGGACAGGGTGGCCGCGCAGTGTGCGGGCGGACCGGCGGCGACGGAGCCGCCCGCGAAGACGTCGGGGTAGTCGGCGAGCAGGTCCGCCGTGAAACCGCCGCCGGCGGAGAGGCCGGTGACGTACACCCGTTGCCGGTCCGAACCGAACAGCGCCCCGGCCTTGGCCGCCATCTGGACCACGGAGGCGGCCTCGCCGACGCCCCGGGCGTTCTGGGCCGAGTCGAACCAGCGGAAGCAGGAGAGCGGGTTGTTGGCCGGACCGGTCTGCGGGAACACCACGGCGAACCGGTGGCGATCGGCGAGCTCGGCCCACCCGGAGTGCCGGTAGTAGTCGTCGGCGCTCTGGAGAGAGCCGTGCAGGGCGACCACCAGCGGCGCACCGGCGGGCAGCCCGGCCGGGGCGTAGGTGTACATCGCCAGGTTGCCCGGGTTGCTGCCGAAGCCGGTGACCTGCTGGAGGCCACCGGTCACGGCGGCGGTGGCCTCGGCGGAGCGGGTGGAGCCGGCGGCGCCGACGGAGCCGGTGGAGGACGGCGCGGGCGCTGCGGTCGCGCCCGTGGAGGGGAGGAGGAGCGATGCCGCGGCCAGCAGGGCGGCGGTGGTCCGGCGCATCGACCGCGCGGCGCGGCGCAGCGGCGGCGGTGCGGGGGCGGGCGGGGCGGGCGGAACGGGGGAGGGCGGCGGCGCGGACCGGGTGCGGGACAGGGCCATCGGGGACTCCGGGTGGGGGAGGAGTGCGGGCGTCGTCCGGCAGCGTGACGCACCCGGCGGCCCGTCACCATGTGCCGGTCGGCCGCCGTCCCGCGGGCGGTCATGGCCGCCGCCGACATGGCGGCGGCGGAGGCGGGAACGCGCGTGGGAACACACTTGAGTGCGCGTCGGGAGGCGGCAATGGTGGTGTCATGACCACCTTCGAGACCGACCCCGCCGATCCCGCGGCCGGACCGCCGGCCGGCGCGGTGCCGCGCACCCGTACCCACCACTGGCACGCCGGGCCGCCCATCTCCGAGTTTCCGCACCTCACCGGTGAGGAGATCCTCCGGGGGATCATCGCCGGCCGGATCCAGCAGCCGCCGATCGGGAGCACGCTGGGCTTCCTGCTGGTCGAGGCCGGGCCGGGGACGGCCGTGTTCGAGGGGGTGCTCGGCGACCACCTCTTCAACCCGATGAACACCGTCCACGGGGGCTATCTCGCCACCCTGCTGGACTCGGCGCTCGGCTGCGCCGTGATGAGCCGGCTGCCGGCCGGGGTCGGTTACACCACCACCCAGCTGAACGTGCACATGGTGCGGCCGCTGTTCGCGGAATCGGGCCATGTGCGGTGCGAGGGCGTCGCCCTGCAAGTCGGCCGGACGATGGCCACCGCCGAGGCACGGATCACCGGCTGCGAGGACGGCCGGCTGTTCGCGCACGCCACCACCACCTGCGCCGTGCTGGCCCCGCGCCGCGCGGCCTGACGCACCGGCACGGACCGGGCACCACGCGGACCGGACCGCATTGGGTGGACCGCATTGGGTGGACCGCATTGGGTGGACCGCATTGGGTGGACCGCACGGGGCGGGTCCCGGAGGGCGGAACGCACGGGGCGGGCAGGCCCACCTGCGTGCGCAGGGACGGACGTGCGCACGGGCCCCGGCGGCCACTGCCGCGCGACCGCGCGGCGGTGACCCCCGGGGCCCGGTGCGCCGGGGCTCAGACGGTCGCGGCGAGCAGCCCGCAGACGGCGAGGAACCCGCAGATCCCCAGGTTGACCAGCTTGTGGGCGAGGAAGACGGCCGCGAACTCGCGGATCGTCGCGCTGGGCCAGTAGTAGCGGGCGGTGGGCGAGCCGAAGACCTGGCCGTTGACGCCCGTCTTGCGCGCCATCAGGGCGGCCCGGAAGGCGTGGAAGTTGTTGGTGACGATGACGCAGCGGTAGTCGGGCTTGGCCTGCTCCATGATCGCCTTGCTGAACCGGAGGTTCTCCTCGGTGGTCCGCGACCGGTCCTCGCGGGCCACGTGCTCGGCCGGGAAGCCGCGCTCGGTCAGGTAGTCCGCCATCGCGTGGGACTCCGGCAGCTTCTCGTCCGGCCCCTGGCCGCCGGAGGCGATCAGGACCGGCGGGGTGCTGCGGGCGGCCTGCTTCTCGTAGACCTCGCGGCCGCGTTCGAGCCGGCTGGCGAGCAGCGGCGGCACCCGCTCGCCGCCGATCAGCCCGGAGCCGAGCACCACCACGAAGTCGACGTCGCCGCGCGGCCGGTGGCGCTGGTAGAGGAAGGCGTAGCCGACGAAGCAGACGAAGAGGAACGAGATGTAGCCGACCACCAGGAGCGCCGTCGCGGCGAGGATGCCGAGCCGGACGGAGTCGGTGACGACGGCGGCCACGAACAGGGCGATCACGCCGAGGATGCCGAGGCCGGCCAGCAGCGACAGCAGGTTCGCCGGCCGCCACCCCTCCTTGCGGATCATGGTCAGACCGTTGGAGATGAGGAACCAGACCAGGGCGATGGTGCCGAGTGCCGGGAGCAGCACGATCGCGGCCGCCGCCAGCTCGGCGATCAGGGTCGGTGCCCGGCGCAGCTCCGCGATCAGCGCCAGCGCGAGGAACGAGACCGCGATGCCGAGCAGGACGGCGTTGCTGAAGCGGCGCCGGTCGCGGAGGACTCCGATTCCGCAGAGGAGGAAGAAGAAGGCCGCGGGGGCGTAGGCGATCATGCCCGTATCGTAGGGTTCCGCCGGCCGGGCGTGTCGAGCGCCTCCCGGTCGGGGGAGGACCCGGGGGCCGCCCCCTTCGTGACCTCCGGCGTCCTGCCGTCGCCCGCGTCCGTACGGTGCCCGATCCGGCGTACGCCCGGGACGGCGGCGGTCCCGCCGCAGGCGACGGCGACCAGGGCGGCGGTGACCAGCAGCGGGCCGGTGCTGCCCCAGGCGTCGGCGGCCAGCGGTGCGAGCGCGTACCCGAGCGGGGCGGCGGCGAGCGACAGCAGCCAGTCGTAGGACGTCACCCGGGCCAGCACCTGGGGCGGGAACTCCTGCTGGACGACGGTCTGCCAGACCGGGCTGAGGAAGCCGAGCCCGGTCATCGCCACCGCGTACGCGGTCACCGTGAGCGGTGCCGGCGCCGCCACGGCGAGCGCGGCCAGCGGCAGCGCGTAGAGGGCCAGGCCGAGGTTGGCGACCAGGACCGGCCGCTTCGGCCGGTAGCGGCCGGCGAGCAACGAGCCGGCCAGCACGCCCACCGCGGCGGCCTGGGTCATCGCGATCCACACGGCGTCCCCGCCGAGCTGCCGGCTGGCGATCAGCGGGCCGAGGGTGAGCAGGACGGCGGCGGCGCCGTTCCAGACGCCGTGGCCGATCAGACTCGTCCAGTACCAGTCGCGCGAGCGCACCGCCGTCCACCCGTGCAGCAGGTCGGTGCGCAGCGAGCGCCGCTCGCCGGGGGTGTGCCGGACCCGCAGGCGCGTCAGCAGGGCGGCGCTGACCAGGAAGGAGGCGCCGTCGAGCACGAACGCCCAGCCGGGGCCGATCGTCAGGACGAGCACCCCGGCGAGGGCCGGTCCGCCGAGCCGGGCGGCGTTGGAGGCGGAGGCGAGCAGCGCGTTCGCCCGCATCCGCAGCGGGCCGTCCACGGTGGCGGCGACCAGCGGGGTGGCGGTCGGCATCGCGAAGGCCGAGGCGATGCCGCCGACCGCCGAGGCGGCGGCGAGCACGGCCGGCCGGGGCTGGTCGGTGAGGAGTTCGAGGCCGACGGCCACCTGGACGACGGCCCGGAGGAGGTCGGTGACGAGCGCGACCAGCCGGGGGTTGACGCGGTCCCCGACGACGCCGCCCAGCGGGAGCAGCAGCAGGCGCGGAACCATCGCGCTGCCGAGCACGAGGGCGAGCGCGCCGGAGGAGCCGGTCGCCCGGGTGACGGCGATGGCGAGGGCGGCCGGGACGACGGCGTCCCCGAGGGTGGAGACCGTCCGGCCCAGGAAGAGCAGGCGGAAGCCGCGCAGACGCAGCGGGTGCTGAGTGGTGGTCACGAGGAGGACTGTATTTCGGTGCCGAAATTTCGTCAACGAAATAAAAAGGCCGCAAAGCCCCAGCTCAAGGACGCCTAGACTCGGGGCATGACACCCGCGACTCACCGGGCGGCGGCCGAGGCGCCCCGCGACTGGACCGACGGCCACGTCGAGCGCTGGCGGCCGGTGCTGCCGCACCTCGACCCGGACGTCGAGGGCGCCGTCACCCGGATGAGCAGGTTGCTGCGCCACCTCGGCCGGGTCCGCGAGCAGGGTCTGGCCGACTACGGCCTGCAGAAGCACGAGTTCGACACGCTGCACGGGCTCGGCGGCCGGGGAGGCCGCGCCACGCCGTCCGAGCTGCGGGCCGACCTCGGACTGGCGCCGGCCTCGGTGACCGGCCGTCTGGAGGCGCTGGAGCGGCGGGGCTTCGTCGTCCGCACCCCCTCCAGCGACGACCGCCGCCGGGTCGACGTGGAGCTGACCGAGGCCGGCCGGCTGGCCTGGCGGCAGGCGCTGGACGTCGTCGGCATCGAGGAGGAGCGACTGCTCGGCGTCCTCACCCCGGTCGAACGGCACCGGCTCTCCGACCTGCTGCGCCGCGTCCTGCTGGCCGCCGAGCAGCCCGCGCCGGACGCCGCGCCGCAGCGGCCGGCGCACGCCGCCGGGGAGGCGCGGCAGGCGCCGGACACCTGGTGCGGGAGCCCGGCGCAGGGCGCCGGGGGCGGGCCGGACGGGCCGGGCGGGCGGCCGGACGCCGACTGGCACGGCTGAGGAGGTCCGGACGGCGGGCCCGCGGCCCCGGGCCTGCGGTCACCCGGGGTCGGTCTCACCCGGGGCCGGCGCTCACCGGCGGCCGGCGCCCGCCCCGGGCCCCGGGCCCGCGCTCTCAGGACCAGGGACCGACCCGCAGCCGGATCCTGGCGTCCGGCCCGAGGATCGGCGCGGTCGTCGCCGGCAGCGCCACGTGGGCGAGCCAGCCGTCGGCCTGCGGGTCCTCGTCCGGCAGCGGCGGGCCGGTCGGCCGGAGGTCCCGGACGGCGCCGGGCACCTCGGAGTTCCAGTTCGCCCAGGCGGCCGGCCGCGGTCCGGCGCTGTCCACGTCGACGATCAGCGTGTCCGAGAAGTCGGCGGTCTGCTCCAGGTGGTCGCCGAAGCCGAAGAGCCCGCCGCGCTCCCTGAGGGCGAGCAGCTTCAGGTCGAGGGCGAACCGCACCGGTTCCGGCGCGCCGGGCCGGTCGCCGGCCGCCTCCGGGCGGTCCGCGTCCTCCCGGTGCGGCAGGAGCCTGCTGGCGAGGAAGGCGGTCGCCAGGTGCACGGCGCCGTCCCCGGCGGCCTCCCGGGCGCCGCGGGTGTCCGCCGTCGGGTCGGAGAGCTGGATCGGGCACCAGTGCGGGGCGACCCGCTCGTGCAGCAGGACCGGCAGCCCGCGGACCTTGAGCCGGACCTCCGCCTGCCAGGTGACGTCCTCGTCGCCGGTGGGCAGCCGGGTGCCGACCAGGTCGGCGCGCGCCCGCAGGTCGCCGAACAGGAAGCGGCGCAGGTTCTGGTACCCCTCCTCGGAGTTGACCAGCCCGTAGCGGCCGCTGTGGCTGCGGTGGGCGAAGGCCCGGTTGGCGCCGGTGACCTGGGCGTTCTCGATCTGCACCAGCCCGTCGCTGCGCGGGCCGACCGCCGCCGCCGAGATGCCGTGGGCGACGTCGTAGTCGGCGGAGTCGGTGCCGACCATGCAGAACACCCGGTCCAGCGGGAACCCGCCGGCGCCCTCGGCCGGCGTGCCGGTCCCGTCGTCGTCCGGCATGTCGACGGCCCGCCAGCCGTCCGGCGGCCCGTCCGGATCGGGGTCCGGCGTCAGGTACCGGTACATCCGCGCGGGCCCGAAGACGTCCGAGCCGTTGAAGTCGAAGGTGTCGCGCAGCGCCTCCGGGACGCCGAAGCCGACGGCGAAGCGAATGCCGCCGTGCGGCGTTCCGTAGGTGAACAGCTTCGAGACGTAGTCGGCGGCGCGCGTGCCGGGGCGCTTCTCCGGGATGACCTTCTGGAGCAGGCAGCGGCAGATCAGTCCGCCCATCGAGTGGGCGACCAGGTGGACCCGGGGCGCGCCGGTCTTCTCGCGGAGCTCCTCGATCAGCCGCAGCAGGTCCTCGGCGGCCCGCTCCAGGCTGAAGTCCTCGGGCCGCTCGCCCCAGGTGCCGGAGCAGCGGTCGTAGAAGCGGTGGATCCAGATGCTGTCGGCGGGGACGTCCTTCCGGTGGGTGTCCAGGTAGGTCTCCTGGCCGCCCTCGACGAGCACCTGGTAGTGCTCCTCGGCGAACAGCCGCAGTAAGGGGCTTTCGAACTGGTAGAAGACGGGGGAGTCCTGGCGCCCGACGCGGATGTGCGTCGAGCCTTCGTTGAATCCGTAGAACGGATCCGTCACGGCCTTCTCGATCCCGGGGGTGCCTCCGGCGTATCCCCGGACGTAGACGATCGGGAGCCTGGCGGACGGCGTGTTCATGGCCGGCCTGCCCTCTCCGCGGCCGGTACCGGCCGGCACCGGCCGACCCGTTGGGATGGGAGTTCCTCTTCCCCCCAGTGTCGGCGGCCGGCGCCGGCCTGTCACCCCCCGGCTGCGGACCGTTGAGGGGACGTCACGGTCCGCAGCCGGTCCGTCAGTGCGCGAAGCGGGTGACGGCGGCGAGCACCGCCTCCCGGGTGGCGGCGGAGCCGGTGTGCCCGGCGTCCTGGATCACCGTCAGCTCGGCGTCCGGCCAGCCCTCGGCGAGCAGCCGGGCGGTGTCCTGCGGGCTGTCGAGGTCCAGGGCGCCGTGGATCAGCGCGCCCGGGATGCCGGTCAGCCGGTGCGCGTCCCGCAGCAGCCGGCCGGGCTCCAGGAAGGCGCCGCGGGAGAAGTAGTGCGCGGCGATCCGGACGAAGGCCGTCGTCGCCTCGGACGGGCGGTTCGAGTAGGCGCCGGGGGAGCCCTGGGTCTCGTGCGCGATCACCGCGTCCTCCCAGGTCACCCAGGCGAGGGTGGCCGCGCGGCGGACGTCCGGGTCGGGGCTGTTCAGCTGCCGGTCGTAGGCGGCGAGCAGGTCGCCGTCGCGGTCCCCGGGCGGCAGCGCGTCGCGGAAGGCCGCCCAGGCCTCGGGCAGCAGCCGGCCGACGCCCCGGTAGAGCCAGTCGATCTCCTCGGGCCTGGTCGTGGTGACGGCGTTGAGCACGATCCCGGACACCCGCGCGGGGTGGGCCTGGGCGTAGGCGAGGATCAGCGTGGAGCCCCAGGAGCCGCCGTACATCAGCCAGCGGTCGATCCCGAGGTGCTCGCGCAGCCGCTCCAGATCGGCGATCAGGTGCGGGGTGGTGTTGTGCGCGAGGCTGGTGGCCGGGTCGGCGGCGTGCGGCTCGCTGCGCCCGCAGTTGCGCTGGGAGAAGAGCACCAGGCGGTAGCGCTCCGGGTCGAAGTAGGTCCGGCTTCCGGCGCTGAGGCCCGAGCCGGGACCGCCGTGCACCACGACGGCGGGCCGGCCGGCCGGGTTCCCGGACTCCTCCCAGTGGATCCGCTGGCCGTCGCCGACGTCCAGCAGGCCCTCCGCGTACGGTTCGCCGACGGGGTGGAACGCGGTCATACGGGTCTCTCCTCGGCCGGAGGGGTCGCGCGGGCGTTCGCGAGGCTACCGAGCGGACGGGCGGCGGTCGAGCGGGTACCGGCCGGCCCCGGTCGCGGCCCGGGCCCCGGCCCGGCGCGGAGGTCAGCGCCGCCCGGGCGGCAGCAGGGCGGCCAGGCCGTCGAGGATGCGTTCGAGGCCGAAGGCGAACCGGGCGTCGAGGTCCGGCCCGGTGAGGTCGTCGGCCATCGCCACCAGCCGGGGGAACTCCCCGGCGGGCAGCGCCCGGAACCGGTCGGCGGCGGCGTCGGCCAGCTCCCGCCGTCCGGTGCCGGTGGTCTCGGCCGCCGCCATCGGGGACTGCTCCTGCAGCACGAAGCCCTGGACGTACGCGCCGAGCAGGTAGGACACCATCGCGGCGTCGGCGGCCGAGAAGCCGGCCCCGCGCAGCCGGTCCAGCTGGTCCTCCAGCAGGCGCAGCAGATTGGGGCCGGGGGCGAGGCGGCCCGCGACCACCTTGGCGGCGTCCCGCCGGCCGAGCAGGTGGGCCCGGTAGCGCTCGCAGTAGGCGCGCAGCTGGACCCGCCAGTCGCCGGTGCGGGGCGGTGCCTCGACGTCGGCCATCAGCGCGTCGTTGAGGAGGTCGAGCAGCTCCTCCTTGTTGCGGACGTGCCAGTACAGCGAGGCGGCCTTGACGCCGACCTCGGCGGCGACCCTGCGCATCGACAGGCCTGCCAGGCCGTCGCGCTCCAGCACCCGCAGGGCGGCCCGTGCCAGCGCGTCGCGGGTGAGTGGGGGCTGGGCGGCGTCGTCCTCGTCGGCCGGCATGCGGTCCTCGCTGTTCGTCGCTGTTCGTCGCTGTTCCGTCGGGGCTGTTCGTCGGGCGACTGCGGTCGCGCTTGCAATCTAACACTGTTAGGTGCACGCTGTCCCCCGTCGACATCAGCCCCTAACACCGTTAGGGGCCTCATTTCTGCCGAACCGGGAGGACCAATCGATGGGGGAGACCGAGGGAGCCGGGGCGCCGGGCGCCCGCCGGCGGCGGCTCGCGCTCGCGACGCTCTGCGTCACCATGTTCATGTCCATGTTGGACAACGTCATCGTCACCAACGCCCTGCCCCGCATCGACCGGGACCTCGACGCGGGCATCAGCGGCCTTCAGTGGGTCGCCGAGGGCTACAGCCTGGTCTTCGCCGCCCTGCTGCTCACCGGCGGCGCGCTCGGCGACCGCTACGGCCGCACCGCCGTCTTCCGGCTCGGCCTCGCCCTGTTCACGGCCGGCTCGGCCGCCGCGGCGCTCGCCGGGACCGTCGGGACCCTGGTCGCCGCGCGGATGCTCCAGGGCGTCGGCGCGGCCCTGCTCACCCCCGGCAGCCTCGCCATCCTGCGCCACGTGTTCACCGACGAGCGGGAGCGCACCCGGGCGATCGGCACGTGGTCCGGCGTCTCGGCGCTCGGCCTCGCGGTCGGCCCGGTGGCCGGCGGTCCGATGGTCGAGGCCTTCGGCTGGGCGAGCGTCTTCTGGATCAACGTGCCGATCGGCGTCGCCGCGCTCGTGCTCTCCGGCCGGGTGCTGCCCGCGGTCCCGGCCCGCGCCCGCCGTCTCGACCCCGGTGGCCTGGTGCTCTCCGCGGCCGGCCTCGCCGCCGCCGTCCACGCCCTGATCGAGGGCCCCGAGCGGGGCTGGACGGACCCCCGGGTGCTCACCGCGGCGGTGCTCGCGCTGCTGCTGCTCGCCGCGTTCCTGCTGCTCGAAGCGCGGATCGCCGAACCGATGCTCGACCTGCGGCTGTTCCGCGACGGCGTGCTCGGCGGCGCGCTGCTCGGCGGGTTCGCGGTCAGCTTCGGGATGTTCGGGGCGCTCTTCTTCCTGCCGCTGCTGATGCAGGGCGTGCTGGGCTGGTCGCCGACGGCCGCCGGTCTGGCCGGCCTCCCGATGACCGCGACGATCGTGGTGGCCGGTCCGCTCTCGGCCCGGCTGACCGGCCGTCACGGCCCCCGGCTCCCGCTGGTGCTGGGCATCGCGCTGTGCGCCACCGGCCTGGCCGGTCTCTCCCTGTACGGCGAGCAGGCCCGCTACCCGGGGTACCTGTGGACGCTGTTCGTGCTGGGCCTGGGCATGGGGATGACCTTCACCCCGGTCTCCATCGCCGTCCTCCAGCGGGTCGCCCCCGAGCGGATGGGCACCGCCTCGGCCACCGTCAACACCCTGCGCGAACTCGGCGGCGTCCTCGGCATCGCCGTCCTCGGCGCCGTCCTGACCCACCGGCTGACCGAAGCGCTGACCGAGCGACTCACCCGCCTCGGCGCCCCCGTCGAGGCCGTCGGCCGGGCCGACGGCACGCCGCTGACCGGCGGGGCCGGCCCCGCCCCGCTCCCCGCCCCGCTCCGGGAGGCGGTGGAGGGCGCGTTCACGGAGGGCATCCGGCTCGCGCTGCGCTGCGGCTCGGTGGCCCTCGCGGTGGCCGCCGTGCTGGTCGCCCTGCTGCTGCGCGCTGCCGGCCGCCCGGCGGCCCCGACGGGGGCCGGCGCCGGCCCCCGTCCGGGAGTCCGTGCGGCGGCAGGGGCCGGGGCGGAGTGAGCCCGGCCGGGGTACGGGGCCCGGCCGGGGCCGGCGGTCAGCGGAAGACGGCGATGGCGTGGACGTCCAGCGTGCCCGTGTCGGGGTTCCAGCCCTGGATGGTGCCCAGGCAGTAGCCGGCGTGGGTCTGGGCCCGGGGCTGGATGTCGCTGAGTCCCGGTGAGGTGCAGGTGACCCGGATCCGGGCGGGTGCGTCCGCGATGCCGGGGTAGCCGGCGAGGAAGACCGTGCCGCCCGGGGCGGTGTCCGGGGACGGCTCGGCCGCCACGAAGCGGCCGCGGAGCAGTACGTAGTCCTCGGCGTCGGAGAGCCGGAACAGCGCCGGGCCGGTGCCGTGCTCCTCGGTCCTCTCCTTCGACCGGGCCAGCGCGCGGTTCTTGCGCACGGTTCCCTGCCTCAGATCGGCCTGGATGATGCCGTCGCGGCCGTCCAGCGCCTTGATGATGACGCCGATCACGTCGATCGGGCCGTCGACCTGGACGTAGCGGTGGATCCGTTCCTCGGACATCGACACGCCGGCGACGGCCGAGAAGGCGGTGATGTTGGCCTCGGCGCCCCGCCTGATCCGCCGCTCGACCTCCTGGGTCAGCGCGGCGGTGTACCGGCCCATCCGGTAGATGTCCATGACGGCCCGGTCGTCCAGGTACACGCAGGCCTTGGTGATGACGTCCACGCCGGGGGGTTTGCGCTGCTCCCGCAACGCGATGACCAGGAGGGCGAGCAGAAGTCCGAGGGCCACCACCCAGGTCGTCATCTCGGGCCAGAAGACGCTCCACCACTGGTCGTCGAAGACGGTCACGGGGTCTCCTTCACGGGTGCGGCGGTCACGGTGTTCACGGTGTTCGCGGGGGCCGGGGCGTTCACGGCGTTCACGGCGCCGGCGAGGCGGCGGCCTCGTACTGCGCGAGGAGGCTCCGCACGACCTCCGGGCGGTCGGGGAAGTACAGGGCGTTGCCGATCGCCCGGTCCAGGCGGGGATCGCGCGGGATTCCCGCGTCGACCGGCCGGCGCAGGGTGAGCCGCATGATCCGCTTCTGCGCGGAGGGTGTGAGCAGCCAGTGGACGACCCGGTCGTAGGCCGGGCGCTTCGCCTGGTCGAGCAGCAGCAGGGGGTAGTCGGACAGCACCATGCCGTCCTGCGGGTAGATGATGTCGACGGGTTCGCGCAGCCGCTTGTCCGAGCCCAGCGCGAGCAGCTCCGACTCGTTGGCGATCAGCGCGTCGGTACCGTCCTGGGCGCCGAGGTAGGCCTCGACCAGTTCGGTGGTCGACGGCGCGGTGAGCGTGCGGCCGGCGAGGAACCCGCGCAGCCGGTCCTCGCGGACGTCCTCGGGCCGGAGCGCGGCACCGGTACCGGCGGCGGCGGTCGCCACCGCGACCAGGGCCGAGAGGCCTGCCTCGCTGACCCGGGGGTCGGCCATGGCGTACCGCAGTCCCGTGGTCCCGGCGGCCCGGGCGATGTCGGACCAGGTCACCGCGCCGCCGGCGGGGTCCAGGTGCAGCCGGGCCGCCGCGGACCGCTTCACGCCGATCGCGAGGGGGGAGCGCATGATCTGGGTGGCGAGCGGGGAGGACGTGCCGGCGCCGGAACCCGCGAGGGCGAGCCGCAGCCAGCGGTCGGAGGAGAGCCAGGCCAGGTCGTACCCGCCGGCGCGGCCCGACGCGAGGGCGTCGCTGGCCTCCATCGTGCCGCGCAGCTCCAGGTTCAGCCTGATCCCGGTCTCGCCGTGCAGTTCGTCCAGGACGGCCCGGAGGTCGCCGAGTTCGGACCCGGCCAGCACCGAGAGGGACGTGGTGGTGGCCGAGTCCGCCGAGGTGCAGGCGGTCACCGAACCGGCGGCGCCGGCCAGCAGGGCCAGCGCCAGCAGCGCCCGGACGAGCGGACGGCGGCGGGCGGGGCTGTTCACGGGGTCGCTCCGGCGGTGGGCCGGCCCGGCGTCCTGCAGCCGCCGACGGCGTCCACCATCTCGTCCAGGACCGTCTGGTTCGGCATGAGGGCGCGGGTGTCGCCGGCGGGGCTCTCGAACACCGGGATGCCGCGGGCGTGGAGGTAGTCCGTCAGCTCGCCGCTGTCGGTCTGGTCGCCGAGCGTGTGGAAGCCGAGTGCCACGGCGCGTCGGCGGAGCCCGGGATCCTGGGTGACCAGCTCGCCCAGCCGGTCGCCGTCCTGGTTCAGGGCGAGGAGCTGGGGCTCGGTGACGAACCGGGCCTCCGGGTAGAGCAGGACGCGGTCGGTGTCGATCCGGTGGTGCTCGGTGTAGTACCGGACCTGGTGGGCGAGGTACTGGTGCTCGTAGGCGACCACCACAGGGGCCAGCAAGGGTCCGTCCACGCTGACGTACGGTGCGAACACGTCCGGCCGGGGCAGGCCCTGGGCGGTCAGCAGCGGCCTGATCTTCGCCGTCACCGCGGCGACGGTCGTCTCGTCGGGGACGGTGTCCGGCGGGTCGCCCATCGTGTACGCGACCTCGGCCAGGTACGTCTCCGCGGAGTTGGACTGGCAGATGTTGGAGGTGCTCGCCAGGATCCGGTTCTTGTTGGTCGTTCCGTGGCGCTGGATGCCGAGGTCCTCCCACTTCGTCCCGTCGGCGCTCTTCAGCAGGAAGTCCCGCAGGTGGAGGGTGTAGTACAGCGGCCGCTCCCGCTGTCCGTCGACGATCCTCGGGACGGCGATCCCGTGGTCCTCCAGCGTCTGCGCGTAGACCCGGTAGGTGGCGAGCACGAGCGGGCTGACGAAGGGGTGGAAGGCCTTGACGTACGTGCCGGCCTGCTTGCGGCGGTCGGTGATGGCGTTGGCGGACGGGAGGCCGGAGGGGAGGACGAAGTCGAAGCGGGAGAGGCCCCCGCGGGCGATCTCCTGGGAGCCGAGCGGCGTGATGTGGACCCGGATGCCGTGTCGCAGCAGGAGCCGCTGCACCTCGGCGTCCTCGAAGTACTCCGCCTTCGATCCCATGCCTCCCTCCAGGGTGACCACTTTGTCGAACGGGAGCAGGAGCCTGCCGTTGACCGCCAGCACGGTGGTCGCCGCGACGAGGAACGCGAGCAGGGCGGCGACGGTGGCGGAGAATCCCGGGCGCCTCCTGAGGATCGAACGGCGTGGCCGGACGGTGAGTCTCGGCTCCTCAAGTGCCAGTCCTTGAAGCATGTCTGACACTGTGTCAGTGATCGGTGGGTGGGGCGGCCGAAGAACGGAGTTCGCCGGATGGTTCCCCCGCGGTCGCCCCGGCCGCCGTCACTCAGCGGATGCCCTCCACCGCCGTCTGGGCGGCGCGGGCGAGCGCCTTGCGGGCCTCCCAGGGGCGGGCCGGGTCGGCCGGCGGGGCGGGAACGGGGGCGCGGTGGGTCAGTTCGGCGACCAGGCCGCGGACGGCGACGACCCGGGCCAGCGAGGTGAGCAGGCCGTCCTCGCCGACGAAGGCGGGGGCGCTGGTGGCGCGGTCGTCGGCCAGCCGGTAGCGGATCGACACCGGCTGGACGGGGGCGCCGGATCGGACGGCGGCCTCGAAGAAGGCGGGGCGGAAGCGGCCGCTCTCCCGGCCGCACCAGGTGGAGCCCTCGGGGAAGACGATCATCGGGTGGCCGGCCCGCAGCCCGGCGGCCACCTCCTCGACCGTCGCCGGCAGGGTGCGCAGCCGGTCGCGGTCGAGGAAGACGGTGCCCCCCAGGGCGACCAGCGGGCCGAGGACCGGCCAGTGGCGGACCTCGGTCTTGGCCAGCGAGCGGCCGGGGCGGGCGGCGGCGATGAGCGGGATGTCCAGCCAGGAGACGTGGTTGGCCACCACCAGTGCCCCGCCCCGCGCCGGTGTCCCGGCCCGCCGGCCTTCGCCGGTACCGTCCCCGCCGCCGTCCGCGGTGCCCGCGCCCGGCGCCGGGACGATCCGCACCTCGACGCCCAGCGCGCCGAGCAGGCGGCGCGCCCAGAACCGGGCGAGCCGGTCGCGCGGCCCGGCCGGCAGCAGCCGGACCGGCGCCAGCAGGGCCAGCCCGGCGACCAGCACCGTCAGGCAGCCGGCGAGCCGCAGTACCCGCCGGGGGAGCGCGACGGTCGGCGCGGCGTCCGTCAGGCAGGCCTCCGGGGTGCAGGAGGCCGTCGGGAGCCAGACGCTCATGAGACCTCTCCCGAACCCGCCGCCGGGGCCGGGGCCGCCGCGGTGCTGATGCCGCCCACGCCGGAGAGGAAGTGCCGCAGGTAGCGCGGGTCGGTGCGCTCCAGCGACAGCAGCACGTACAGGTCGGCGCAGTCGAAGTCCGGGTCCAGCGCGGGCGCGCCGCAGACCCAGGCGCCGAGCCGCAGGTAGCCGCGGAGCAGGGCCGGCAGCGGTGCCTTCTCGGCGCGCGCGATGCCGGTGGGGTCCCAGGGGCGGTGCGGGGTGACCCGGTACTGCTCGGGGGCGAGGTGCTTGCCGGCGACGGTGTCCCAGACCCGCGCGGCGGTGGCGCCGCCGTCCTCCAGGCCGATCGAGCAGCAGCCGCCCACCCAGGTGTTGCCGGTGTCGGCGAGGTAGCGGGCGATGCCGCCCCACATCAGGTTGATGACGGCGCCGTTGCCGCGGTGCTCGGCGGCGATGCAGGAGCGGCCGAGCTCGACCAGCCCGTCGCGCAGCGGCGCGAGGTTGCCGAGGTCGAACTCGCCGTCGGAGTAGAGCCGGCCGGCCCGGCGGGCGGCCTCGGGCCGCAGCAGGCGGTAGGTGCCGACGACGGCGCCGTCCTCGCCCTCGCGGACGAGCAGGTGGTCGCAGAACTCGTCGAACGGGTCGGCGTCCAGCCCCGGCACGGTGCTGTGCAGGGTGGCGCCGAGCTCGTCGGCGAAGACCTGGTGGCGCAGCCGCTGGGCGGCGCGGACGTCGTCCTCGTCGCGGGCCAGGGCGACGGTGTAGACGGCCGAGGCGGAGCCGGACGCGGCCGGGCGCGCGGCGGGGGCCGCGGTGGCCGGGCCGGGGGTGACTGCGGGCGGAGTGTACGTGGGGACGGTGGTCATGGCGGACCCTCCAGGGCAGCAGCACGGACGACGGCAGCCACGGACTTCCGTGGCACCGGCCCGACCGGCCCGTCCATTCGACGGGTCCGCGAACCGGCATCCGTATGTCTCTCCAAGTCGGCTGGCATCCACGTTGCCGTTCGGCGGAGCGCAGATGTGCACCTGTTGAATGCGGCCACCCGACGTGTGCGCGCCACCTGTTGGGCACCGGGGCGCCGCCCTATCCTCCGCTGCATGGGGTGGATTCCGGGGGCGGGCTTCCGGCGGAGTCTCGTCGGGGACATGACGGGTGTGCTGGTGTGCCAGGCGGCGGCGACGGCGGGGACCGGCGCCGTCTACCTGCTGGCGCGGGCGGTCGGGCTGGTGCCCTCGCCGTGGTGGTGCCTGGCGGTGGCGATGACGCTCGCCCTGCAACTGGTCGGCGAGCGCTGCTGGGAGGAGGACCGGCGGCCGCGGGCGGTGCTGGTGGCGCTGGCGGTGGCCCTGCTGGTCGCGGTGGCGCCGTACCTGCTGCTCGGTGCGGCCTCCGGGTGGGCCGAGCAGCAGGCGGCGGACACCTACGCCTCGGGCGCGGTGGCGGGCGGGCTGCTGCTGGCCGGGTACGTGGTGCGCGCGGTGCACGCGGTGCGCAGCGGCGCCTATCCGGCCCGCGGCCGGGCCCGCCCGGCCGCGCCGGCCGCCGCGGCGGCCCGCCGCGCCACCGCGGCCGGTGCGTCCGGCC
>NZ_JBHJRC010000037.1:0-39285 GCF_042261735.1 Kitasatospora sp. NPDC056327
AGGAGGAGGTCACGCCGACGCTCCTCCCCGGCACCGCCCTCGCCGCCGTCAACTCCCCCACCTCCGTCGTGATCTCCGGCGACACCGACGCCGTCCAAGCCATCGCCGCCCACTGGAAGGCCCAGGGCCGGCGCACCACCGCACTCAAGGTCAGCCACGCCTTCCACTCCCCCCACATGGACCCGATCCTGGAGGAGTTCCGCGCGGTCGCCGCGGGCCTCGTCCACAAGCCGCCCCGCATCCCCGTCATCTCCAACCTCACCGGCCGACCCGTCCAGCAGTACGACGCCGACTACTGGGTCCGCCACCTGCGCGACACCGTCCGCTTCGCCGACGGCATCACCACCCTCCACCACACCGGCACCACCACCTACCTGGAGATCGGCCCGCACCCCGCGCTCACGCCGCTGGTGAAGGAGTGCACCACCGTCGGCGAGCCGCTGGTGCTGCCGGCGCTCCGCCCCCAACTGCCCGAACCGGTCGCCGTGATGCTGGCCGCCGCCACCGCGCACGTGCACGGCCTGCCGGTGGACTGGACGGCGGCGCTGGCCGGCGGCAACCGGACCGACCTGCCCACCTACGCCTTCGAGCGGCGCCGCAGCTGGCTCGCCGCTCCCGCCGCCGAGGACGCTCCGCGGAGCGGTGCCGCCGACGCCGCCGACGCGCCGCTCTGGGCCGCCGTGGACGGCGGGGACCAGGACGGCTTCGCCGCCGCCCTGGGGCTCGGCCCCGAGGAGGGTCCCGAGGCCGCGGCGGCGCTGGCCCTGCTGGCCGCCTGGCGGCGCCGGCGGCGCTGGACGTACGCCCCGCGCCGGCACGCCGTCCACCCGGCCGGCGCGGGCCCGGCCGGCCGCTGGGCCGTCCTCACGGGCGGGACCCCCGGCGAGGACACCCGGGACTCCCCCGACTCCCCCGACTCCTCCGACTCCTCCGACTCCTCCGACAGCCGGGACGTCCTCGACGAGCCGTTGCTCGCGGCGCTCGCCGCGCACGGCGCCGACCTCGTCCGCCTCCCCGCCGGGCGGGCCCCGGGCGCGACGGCCGCCGACTCGACGGCCCCGGACGCGACCGCCCTCGGGGTGATCGTCCCGCTCTTCGCCGAGGTACCGCCCCCGGCACCGGACGGCGGACCGGTCTGGGTGCTCACCCGGGGCGCGACGGCCGTCGGCTCCACCGACCCGCTGCCCGACGAGGCCCAGGCCCGCCGCTGGGACGCGGCCCTCGCCGCCGGCCACCGGGTGGTCGACCTCCCCGCCGACGGCCCGGACGGCGCCCGCACCGCCGCCCTCCTCGCCCCGGCCCTGACCGGCGCCGAGGAGCAGCTCGCCGTCCGCGGCGGCGGCCTGTTCGCCGTCCGCCCGGTGCGCTTCGCCCCCGCTCCGAGGGAGCGCCCCGCCGCGGCCACCGGGTGGATCGGGGCCGGCGGCGATCCCCGGCTGGCCGCCGCCGTGGCCCGCCGGCTGGTCGCCGACGGCGTCACCCGGCTCTTCGTCAGCGGCGCCGGGTACGAGGAGCGGGAGTTCGCCGCGCTCGGCGTGCCCGTCACCCACCTCGCCGACCCGCTCTCCGCCCTCCCCGCCGAACTCCTCGCCACCCCGCCGGCCGTCGTGCGGATCGGCGAGGACGGCGCGGCCGCGCTGGACCACGCGACCCTCGCGCTGGAGGTCGCCTGGTTCCTGAGCCTGCACTCCCCGGCGGCCGGGCGGGCCGCCGAGGCGGCGGTCCGCCGACACCGGGCCCAGGGCCGGCCCGCCACCGCCGTCGCCTGGGGCCCCTGGACGGCGGACGGCCCCGCCCCGGCCGAGGCGCTGCGGGCGGTGTGGCCGCTGCTCGGCCACGACGAACCCCTGCTCGTCGTCACCGACACCGTGCCGTCCGACGGCCCGGGCGGCACGGACCCCGCCCGGGCCGGGGCCCCGGAGGCGGCCGGGGCCGGGGACCTGCCGGCCCGGCTCGCCGCGGCCGGTCCCGGCGAGCGCGAGGCCCTGCTGACCGAGCTGTTCGTCACCGAGCTGCACGCCGTGCTCGGCCACGGCGGGGCCGGGGAGGTCGGCCCCGGGGACAACCTGATGGACCTCGGCATGACGTCCTTCGCCGCCCTGGAGCTGATCCGCCGGCTGAAGGAGACCGCCGGCCTCGACCTGTCGCCCAGCGCGCTGTTCGACCACCCGACGGCCGCGGAACTCGCGCGGCACGTCGCCACCGTACCGATGGAAGGGACCAACTCATGACCGACAAGGTGATCATCGCGGGCGCCGGCCCGGCCGGGCTCATGCTCGCCTGCGAACTGGGGCTGTTCGGCGTGGACACCGTGGTCGTCGAGCGGACCCCGGAGCCCCGCATCGACGCCCCCGGCGTGGCCGTCAACGCCACCACGATCGAACTCCTGGACCAGCGCGGCCTGATGGCCGAGCTGCGCGAGGGCGCGTTCCCGCTGCCGACCGAGCACTTCGGCTTCGTCTTCATGGAGTCGGCGAACCCCGGGCAGCCGCACGAGAACACCCTGCTGCTGCTCCAGCAGCGCCTGGAGGTCCGGCTGGAGAAGCGCGCCCTGGAGCTCGGCGTGGAGATCCGCCGCGGCCTGGAACTCACCGGCGTCCGCCCCGACGCGGACGGCGTGACCGTGGAACTGCGCGCCGCCGACGGCACCGCCGAGGAACTGCGCGGCGCCTACCTGGTCGGCTGCGACGGCCGGGAGAGCACGGTGCGCACGCTGACCGGCATCGCCTTCGAGGGCGTGGACGCGGTCTTCCACGGCATCGTCGGCGAGGTGGAGATCGAGCACTCGGAGATCGCCGCCGGGCACATCGGCGTCCACCACCGCCCGACCGGCGGCCACTTCCTCGGCGCGCCCCTGGAGCCGGGCCTGTTCCGCGTGATGTCCGCCGAGTTCGGCCGGCGGCCGCCCGCCGACGACGTCCCGGTGGACCTGGAGGAGCTGCGCGCGGCGACCGTCCGGCTCACCGGCACCGACCTCCGGGCCACCGGCATCCGCTGGCTGACCCGCTACCCCAACACCACCCGCAACGCCGCCCGCTACTCCGAGGGCCGGGTCTTCCTGGCCGGCGACGCGGCCCACGTGCACTACCCGTTCAACGGCCAGGGCATCGGCACCGGGATCCACGACGCCGTGAACCTCGGCTGGAAGCTCGCCGCCACCCTCCAGGGCCGCGCCCCGCAGGGCCTGCTGGACACCTACCACGCCGAGCGCCACCCGGTGGGCCAGGCGGCCTGCGACAACGTCCGCGCCCAGGTGTCGCTCTGCCACCCGCCGCAGGAGATGGCGCCGCTGCGCGCGATCATCGGCGAGCTGACGAAGTTCGAGGACGTCCGGCGCTACCTGCTCGACCTGGTCACCGGCCTCTCGGTGCGCTACCCCTCCGCCCAGGAGGACGCCCACCCGCTGACCGGCCGCCGCCTCCCGCACGCCGATCTCGTCACCGCCGACGGCCCGACCACCGTCCCCGCCCTGCTGCACGCCGGCCGCGCCGTCCTGCTCGACCTGACCGGCGGCACCGGCGCCCCGCTCACCGCCCCCACCGGCCACCTCACCACCGTCACCGCCCGGCCGAGCCCGCACATCCCCGCCACCGCCGTCCTCCTGCGCCCCGACGGCCACGTCGCCTGGGCCGCCGGCCCCGACCACGACCCCGAGGGCCTCCGCACCGCCCTCACTACCTGGCTCACCCCGGCCTGATCCCCGGTCACCGCCGCCGAAGGCCGCCGTCCCGGGTGCCTCCCGGGGCGGCGGCCTTTCCCCGTCTGTACCGGAAGCCGCCCCCTTCACCAGGCTCTCGGCTATACACTTCTGACCCCGGTCGACGCGTACTTGCGCCCTTGTTCCCCGAACGCGCCGCAGGACCCCGCGCGATAGGATCTCCCAGCACCAGCGCTGGCCTGGAGTCAGCGATACGGCACTTCGTGAGGACAGTGTGGACCTCCCCTACCAGGCGTGGCAGCAGGCGCTGGAGGCCGAATTCTTCGGACCAGAGCAGGTCGGCCACCCGACCCTGTTCTACGTCGACGACGACGTAGAACAGGAGCTGCGGGAGCGCCACGGTCTCGACCTGCCACTGGCCGAGTGCGTCGGCCGGCTCCTGAGGCCCGGCACCGACCGGCCCTACGGACAAGTGGAGAGCCAGCGCTGGCTGAGCTGGCGGCAGGACAAGGACGGTATACCCGCCTTCCTTCCGCTGCTCGCTTCCTCCGTGCTCGCGGCGACGAGGATGGTCAACGACGGTCACCATCCGGCGAACGCGTACCACGTCCGCTTCTCCGAGCTGCTGACCGGCTCCGAGTGGCTCCTGAACGGCGAGGCCTTCGAGGCGGTCTCACGGATGTGGCAGACCCTCGCTGAGTGGCAGCACGGCCAGGGCACGGCCCGCGGTGTCTGCACCATTCCCACCGCTGCGGATCTGCCCAGGAACCAGTCGAGGATCGGCTTCCCGCTGTCCCAGGCCCTCCTGAACGGCGGCGACCGTCAGGCACTTCCGGAGATCTTCGCCAAGCTCCGGAGCCACAACGCCCTTGCCTGGCCCCTCACGGGAGAGGATCTGCTGGACACCCTGGAGCGGCTGGGATGGGACAGCAGGTTCTCGGCCGGGTTCCGGCGGGCGAAGAAGGTCCCCGACTTCCGTCCGCACATCGCCCGCCTGCTGGGAAACCTCGCGGTGTCCTGGGACAGCAGGGTCGTCAAGGCCTCCTACGGCAACGGCCGGACCGAACTCCTCGTGAAGTTCGAAGCCGGACGACTGTCCTGGCTCGCCCGTGTACCGGGCGCGGAGGCACAGCACATCAGCCTCTCCGGCGGAGTGGTCCTGGAACGCCTCGGTGATACCGCCTACTACGCGGTCGACGGTCTGGGAGCACCGGACGCACGGAACCTGAACCGCTGGCTCCAGGTCAATTCGAGTGATGCGTCGCTGAGCCGGCTGCCGACGCCCGTGCTGGCCCTCGGACGCGATGACGTCCTCGGCACCTGGGTCAGCGCCAGCGCCTTCGTCCCCGGTGAGGAGTACATCGTGCTGGCGGCACCGGAGGCACAGCCGGACGTGAAGCGTCTGCTGGACCGGGCCGCTTCTCCTGGCCGGGCCAGGGCGGCAAACCGGCTGCCCTGGGCCCCGGACGGGTGGGCCGTACACACGGCCGTGGTCTTCGACAACGCGGTGACGCTGCGGCGGGCCGTCAGTGAGATCCAGGGAGCGGTTGGTTCGCTGCAGCCCGCCAGGGAGCCCGAGCTGCGGCTGACCGGCGGCCTGCGACTGGCCCCGCTGCTGGAACGGCAGCTCTACCTCGTCGGCGGCGAACCCTCCGTGATCGTCCCGGACGATGTGTCCGGGGTACTCCTCGTCAACGGACACACGTACCCGGCGCTGCAGGAGGCACGGCGCCGCGGCGGTCCGGTCCCGCTGGCGGGGCTCGGACTCCCGGCCGGCCTCTGCACGGTCTCGCTCGGGGCCAGCAGCGTCCGGTTCACCACCGCCGAGGGGCTCCTTGTCCCCGCAGCCGCAGAACGCCCGTGCGGCTTCGAGGTGTCCGGTTTCAAGGCGGCGGCGTACCCCGCCGTGCACGGGAACGGCACCGCGCTGTCCGGCGCTGACTGCGGCGACCACCGCGCGACCGCGGTTCCCGAGGTGCTCCTCAGCCGCCGGGGCGCGGACGAGCTCCTGTTCGCCGCCTCCGACGGACGGCTCTGGCGAATAGCCGCCCCCGGACCGCCCGCCTGGCTGGCCGAGCGGCTTCCGCACGCGGCGGAGCCCTACCTCTTCGAGGTCGAGCTGCACGCGGTGGGCGGCTGGCTCCTGGAGCGCCGGGCCGGAGGCTGGCGCGGGCGCGCCGCCGGCCCGGGCACCCCGGAGCCCTCGTCGTCGCCGAACGCCGGTGCCTGGGCGGAAGCGGTCCTCGCGGCCCGCGACTGCTCAAGGGATCCGGGGTGGGCCGACTACGTCCGCGCGGCGGAGGAGACCGTCCGGTGAGTACGGAGACGATCGGTGACCTGCTGCTGCGCTGGCTGAGCGAGCGCCAGAGCGGTTCGGTGACGGCACTGCGTGAAGGGGTCCGCGGCACGGCACGGGCCTACGGCATCGACACCGCCGAGTACGCGGACTGGGACTGGGTGCGGGAACTGTCCTCGCTCGGGTTCCTGGACGCGGACCTCCGGGCGGACCGCTGGTCCGCAGCGCCCCTGGTCCTCACCCGCCTGCCGTTCTCCGACGGCCTGGCACTGATCACCGGAGCCCGCCCGGCCTCCGTGCGCGCAGCCCTCGGCTCCGCTGCCGCGGACTGGCTCGAACTCCTGGAGATCCCCGGCGAAACCCGTCAGGGTGCTGTCCCGCTTCCTGCCACACTCATGGTCCAGTACGACGACGCGGCACGGCTGGGGGAACTGGCCACACGTCTCGGCGCCTCCTACGTGCCCTGCGCGGCGCTCCAGCTGGGAGCGCTCCTGCCCCGTCTCCAGGCCGGCGCCGAAGCGGCTCCCCCCGGCGGCGCCGGGCTGGACACGGTGGAACGCTACGACCTCACCGCACGGCGGTTCGTTCCAGCCGGATCGCACTCCGAGGACGGGCTGTACCGCTGGCGCGGGGCCGACCACGCCCTGCTGGTGCGACTGCTGCGCAAGGGCCGTTTCAGCCGGACGGAGCGCGAGACGGGTATCTACCTCGAACTCGCCAGTCACAGCGAGAACGCCGTGCGCTGGCGCCCGGAGACCGGCCCGGGACGCTCCCGCCTCGGGCGGCTGTTCGTGGACCGCAACGCCCCGCTGCCACCGCTCCACGCCCGGGCCGCCACCCTCTGCACCGGCCTGCCCCCGATGAGAGGCAACCAGGGCCAGACCCTGGCATACGACAACGTTCCGAACGTCCTGGCCGAGGCGATCGCCGCCTCGCTGCTGCAGGACCTGCAGATCCTGCCGCCGGTGGCGGCCGCACCAGGGAGGGCACTGTGAACGCCGACGAGGGGACCCCGGCTGGGGGTACCGAACCCGGAGACATCATCGGCACCTTTGGTGACCTCCGCCGGGCACTGTTCCGCTACTACGACACCCCGTTCGGCGTCGACGACCGCTCGGTGATGCGGGAACGCGGCCTGCTGCTGGACCGTGACAACGGCGCCTGGCGCGAGCCGCTGATCGAGCTGCGCCCCCAGTACGCGGCCAGCGGGAGGACCATCGCGGAGTCGTTCGCCGAGGCCGGAGCGCATCCGGACGCCGCCGGCTTCGCCCGGTTCGCACTTCCCGAAGCCGTGTCGAGCCTCTACCGCCACCAGCACGAGGCCCTGGTCGCGGCCTGCCGCGACAACAAGGACTTCGTCGTCACCGCCGGAACCGGCTCGGGCAAGACCGAGGCGTTCCTGCTGCCGCTGCTGGCCGATCTGGTCGCCGAGTCCGCCGGCTGGACCGGCACCCGCGCAGTACAGCGCGCCTGGTGGCGGGGCAGTGAGGACTACCAGCCGAGCCGCACCGGGGAGACCGGCCATCCCGCCGCGCTCCGGGCCCTGATCCTCTACCCCACCAACGCCCTCGCCGACGACCAGATGGTGCGGCTCCGCAAGGCGCTGGACAGCGAGGGGGCCCGGGAGTGGCTCGACGGCAACCGGAACGGTCACCGTTTCTACTTCGGCCGCTACACCGGGGCCACGCCGGTGCCGGGCAACCGCACCTCCACGACTGCCGTGGCCAGGCTGCGCGAGTACCTGCAGACGCTCGACGCGCGCGAACGGAGGGCGGAGAGCCGCCATCACGCCTTCATCCCGCGTCTGGGCGGCGCGGAGATGCAGAGCCGCTGGGACATGCAGGACACGCCGCCGGACATCATGGTCACCAACTACTCCATGCTCAACATCATGCTCCTGCGCCCGCGGGAGGCGGGCCTGTTCGCCGCCACCCGCCACTGGCTGGAGAGCACACCGGGGGCGCGGTTCACGCTGGTCCTCGATGAGCTCCACATGTACCGCGGCACGGCCGGTACCGAAGTGGCCTATCTGCTCCGCAATCTGCGGCACCGGCTCGGACTGGACTCCGCTCCGGAGAAGTTCCGGGTGCTGGCGGCCTCCGCATCACTGGAAGAGGGACGCGACGACGCGTTCCTGGAGGACTTCTTCGCGCTTCCCCGGTCCCGTTCCAAGATCATCCCCGGCACCGCGCTGCTGCCTAAGCGCGCCAGCACCGACCTGACCGCCCACGCTCCGCTCCTCGTCACGGCCGCGGGCGGTGAACTGAGCGGGGAGCAGGCCCGCGGACTGGCCGAGGCCACCGGTCTCGGCGGGGCCATCCCGCACGCGCTCTCCCCTGGCGGAACACCCCGCACCCTGCGGATCTCCGCCCTCGCCGAACAGCTCTTCCCCGGCGTCCCTGCCCAGAACGAACGCGAGGCCGCCCTGCACGGGGCACTGCGGGTCCTCGGCGCGGCCGGGGACCCCGACCTGCCCAAGTTGCGCGCCCACCTCTTCTTCCGCAACATCGGCGGCATCTGGGCCTGCTCGGACCCGGAGTGCCCGGACATACCGGTGGAGGCGGATACGGAGGCGGACAAGGTCCGCAGGGTCGGCCGGCTGTTCGCCGAACCCGCCTCCCGGTGCAGTTGCGGGGCCCGGGTGCTGGAACTGCTGTACTGCCAGACCTGCGGTGACCTGATGCTCGGCGGGTACGCCAGCCCGGACGACAACCGCAAGCGGCGGTTCACCGGCGCGCTGCACACCGACTTCCCCGAGCTGGACCTGCTGCCTGACGAGGCCAGCGGCGTGCCGACCGCGGCGAACTACGTCGTGTACTGGCCCCGCCCCGAGGCCCTCGGGCTGGACAGCCCGGACTGGTCGGCCGGACTGTCCGGCAACCGCGGCAGCGTCGGCTTCGAGTTCCGGCGCAGCGCCTACCAGCCCGCGACCGGGCGTCTCGTCAACAAGGACGTCGGCCACAGCGGCTGGTCGTTCCACATCTCGGTCCCGGAGAGCAAGGACCCCGCTGAGCCCGCGTTCGACCCGGCACAGCTCCGGCCCTTCCCGACCCGGTGCCCCGCGTGCGGTGACGACTGGGAAGTCCGGCGCGACCGCGACGGCCGCCACATCTCTCTTGAGGACCCCGCCAGGCTCCGCAGTGCCCCGGTCCGCCGCATGCGCACCGGTTTCGACAAGATCAACCAGGTGCTGGCCACCGAGGCCCTGGGCCACCTTCCGGCCAAGGAGCGGAAGGCGATCGCCTTCTCCGACAGCCGTGACGACGCGTCCGAACTCGCCAGCGGCCTCGCGCTGCGCCACTACCAGGACCTGCTGCGGCTGCTCACGGCCAAAGCCGTCCGGGAGCAGGGCGACCCGTTCGCGGACCTGCAGCTGGTCAAGGCCCACTACGCGGGCAGGCCTGCCGACCGCGATGCGGTCAAGGCCGCCGTGGTCAGGCTCCGGGACCGGAGCCCGTCCGACTGGGGGAAGCTGAAGTCCATCCTGACGGACGACATCGACGCCGAACCGGATCTGCTGCCCGACCTCGAACGCCGTTTCGCCAGCCTCCCGTCGCTCGACTCCCTCCCGGGTGACCTCGAAGGACTGCTCGTCAGCTATGGCACGAACCCGGGCGGGCCGTCCGCATCGCTTCAGCAGACCTCCGCCGGCCAGAGCTGGACCGCCCTGTTCAACTGGAAGCGCGACCGGGAGTCGGTGGCCGGGACCCAGGCCCAGGAAGAGCTGCTGGAACGGATCCGCAAGCGGCTGCGCACCGAGTTCCTCAGCGGACTGTTCTCCAGCGCGGGGCGGGACTTCGAATCTCTGGGCCTCGGATGGCTGTGCCTCCAGGACGATCGCGCGCCGGTTGAGACCACCGTCGGCGGTGACGACGGACTGGCCCGTGCCAGCCTGCGGATCCTCGGCCAGATGCGCCGCTTCCACCAGCTGCGCGGCGGGCTGCAGAATCCCCCAGCTCCGCTGAAGCACTTCTGGCGGGAGGTGGCGAAGCACGAGGGCACCGAGCCGGAGTCGGTCATGGACCGCGTCCTCAGCGTCTGGAAGGACGCGGTCGTGGAGTACGTGATCAACCCCGAGAAGGTCGCACTGCGCACCGGCACCGGCAAGGTCTGGCCGTGCGGCAGGTGCCGCCGCCCGCATCTCCACCCGGGAGCCGGGCTGTGCACCAAGTGCCACACCGAACTCCCCAAGGAGCCGGCAAAGTTCGAGGGTGCGCTCGCCGACGACTACTACGCCTGGAAGGCGGAACACGGGACCGGCAACTTCGCGCTCCGGACGGCTGAACTGACCGGGCAGACCGACCGGCTGGAAGCCCAGCGGCGGCAGAGCGTCTTCCAGGACGTCTTCCTCGGCGAGAACGACATCGAGGAGGCCGACGGGCTCGAACTGCTGTCGGTGACCACCACCATGGAGGCTGGCGTCGACGTCGGCCCGCTGAACACCGTGCTCCTCGCCAATATGCCGCCGACCCGCTTCAACTACCAGCAGCGGGTGGGCCGGGCCGGCCGACGGAACAGTCCGGTCGCGGTCGCGCTGACGGTCTGCCGCGGGCGCAGCCATGACGAGCACTACTTCGCCCGCCCCGAAGCCATCACCAACAGTCCGACGCCACCGCCCTATCTGGCACTGGGGATGCCTGCGATCTTCAAGCGGGTACTGCTCGGCGAAGTTCTGCGCCAGGCCTTCGAGGCGCTTTCAGCCGCCGAAGATGACACGCCATCGCTGACCAACAACGTCCACGGTCAGTTCGGCCTCTCGGGGAACTGGGCGGTCCACCGGGATGCCATCAGGCGCTGGGCCGCCGCACACCCCGGCCGGATCCGCGCAGCCGGATCCGCGCTTCAGGCCGGCACTCCGGAGGCTGTCTCCTCGATCGATCCGGTGGCATGCGTCGCGGACCTGCTCGACCAGATCGACGGTGTCGCCGCCGAGCGCGTCGGCCATGCCGAACTGAGCCAGCGGCTCGCCGAGGCCGGGCTGCTGCCGATGTTCGGCTTCCCGACCAGGGCACGCCTGCTGTACTGCAGCTTCCCCGACAAGCCCTTCCCATGGCCGCCCGCTGACTCGGTCAACCGTGACCTCGCGGTCGCGCTGAGCAAGTTCGCGCCCGGCAGCGAGACCCCGCGCGACGGCCGCTTGCTCCGCTCGAACGGCGTCGTCTCGCTCAGCCCGGGTGCACGCAGGGTGATCGCCGCCGACGAGCCGTTCGGCCCGGAGCAGCTGGTCGCGATGTGCCGGATCTGCGCCAGCATCGACCCGGTGCCGGACGGTGCCGAACTGCCGGAGCAGTGTCCGGCCTGCGCCGCGGAGGGCAAGAACTACCGGGTCGTTCCGTTCCGGGAACCGGGCGGCTTCCGTGCCGCCCCCGACCCGCGGGACTACGACGGCACGCGCGACTGGGGCAGTGGGTCGACGAGCACACGCACCGCCGCCGATCTGGAGCACACCGCCCCCCGGGTGCCGCGTACGGCGGACGACTGGCTCGTCGTGCACTGCGGCAGCGGCGACCGCTACGTGGTGAACAGCAACGGCGGCAAGCTGTTCCGCTTCCGCAAGGAAACCGGCAGGTGGAAGGGCTATTGGCACGTCGAGAGCCCGCGGGCGGACGCAGACCTGCAGACCGCCCTCGGCGCGACCCAGCACACCGACATGCTGTTCCTCGGTGCGAAGGCATCCGTGGACGAGCAGCGAGGTCTGCGGTTCGACATCTCGCGTTCCGTACAGCCGGACGGCTTCGCCGACGCCTATCACGGACGGCGCGCCGCCTGGTACTCCCTCGCGGCCCTGCTGCGCCGGGCCGCGGCGCCGTACCTCGACGTACAGCCCGACGAGCTGCTGAGCGGTATCCACGGCTCCCCGGCCCCGGTGGCGGCCCCGGTCATGGCCTACCTCGCCGACAGCCTCGACAACGGCGCGGGCTTCAGCACCCACCTGGGATCGCCCGGCCAGATCGACGGATTCCTCGACGCGGTGGACGACTACCTGGCCCAGTTCGGGTCGGACAGCCGGCACGCGGAGGCCTGCAGCAGCTCCTGCTACTCCTGCCTCCGGGACTACACGAACATGCGCCTGCACCCCTTGCTGGACTGGCGCCTCGCCCGGGACCTCGTCGGTGCCCTGCGCGGACGGATCCTCCAGCCGGAGTCGTCCCGCTACGACGAACTGCTTCGTGGCTGGGCGAAGGAGGACCCGGCCGTCCGTCTGACGGAGACCGGCGGCGGCCTGGTCTGCGTCCACACCTCCGACTTCACCGGCGAGCCGGTAGCCGTCGCCGTCAAACATCCGCTGGAGTCATCCAGCGAGGCCTGTGAGGCGCCGCGGCTGCAGCAGCTTCGGAAGGAGGTCTCGGCGGCGGGCATCGCCGAGCGGCTGGCTTTCGTCGACGGTTACTGCCTGGACCGGACCCCCGCGGCCGTGATCGACGAGGTCCACAGGTTCGCGGAGGAATGATGACGGAGAGCACCGGGGTCATACCCGTCGGCGGCACCGCCGGCGCCGCCGACGCACTGGAGGTGCTCCGCCAGCGCGAGCTGGACCGGCGCGTGGCACTCGCCGCGGCGCGTGCGCGCGGCGAGCGGCCTCCGCTTCGGGCGCGGGACGGGTCTCCAGCAACCCGCCCCAGCACCGAGCCGTCCGTGACGGTCCAGGTCCCCGAGGGCTTCGCCAGCGCCGGGGCGTGGTCGGAAGCCGTGACGTTCACCCGGCGTGTGCTCAACGGGACGGCATCCGGCGCAGGTCCGGCGAACTCCCTGACAGCACGGCAGCTGGCGGCGGAGGTCGTCAGCGCCGCGACAGTGCTCGCACCGCTCGACGGCATCGCCGTGCTCGCGGAGGCAGGCACCCACGGGATCCCTGTTCTGGAACCCTCCGGCGCCGCCCGGGCACGTGCCCTGCTCGCGAACACTCCCGACGCTGCCCCCGGCCCCGCCGGCAGTGCTTGGCAGGTCTACCAGGACGAGCGGGCGGTCAACGAGTTCCACGTCTCGGAGTCCCGGCAGAAGGCATTGCTCGCCGTACTTCCCCTTCCCCTGCTGGACGACTTCATCGACGAGGAATGGATCACCGCCGTCCCCGAGCCTGATGGTTCCGCCCGGGCCGTCTACCTCCGGGCCCGGCTGGCGCCGACTGCCCTTTCGGAAGAGGAACTGTCGGAGCTGGACTGGTCCCTGGAACGAGAGCGGCGGACAGCCGGCCCGGGCGTCGACCCGGGGGACGACTGGCCGAGCTCCTGGCAGCTGCTCCACCGGTTGCGGCGGGCCGATGCCCAGGCCGTGACGGAGGACTGGTCCGGGCTCCGGCCGGAGGTAAGGAGACTCCTCGATGAGCTCCGGGAGGCGCACCGGACCGGACAGGTGAGCCAGGACCTCGCTGATGACCGCTCACTCTGGCTGCTCCTCGAACGGCTGGTTCCGGAGGGCCGCAGCCGCTCACGGCCGTTCACCGGCTGGCTCGGTGTCAGGCGGATGCTGCGGGCCGTCCGCCACCTCCATCGCGCCGAACTCCTGGGCGAGACCGCACGTGCCGAGCAGATGCGGGCGGCTGCGGGCTCCTGCGCCGACCGGCTCGACCACGGGCCCCAGAGCGTACGCTGGGAGGCCAGGAACGTACGTGCGTATCTGACCGCCGCCTCGGATCCGGGTCTGGCGCTCTCCTGTCTGACACTCGACGCGGAGTCCCGGCCGCCCCAGCTCCAGGAGCTGGGCCAGTCCACCGCGCACGCGCTGCAGCGCAACCGCCGCTTCCTTGAGAGCCGCCCGCGCTCCGAGCGCAACGGGCCGCTGAATCCCTACCTCGTCCTGGGTGCCGATGACGCCTCACCGGACTGGAAGCAGTCCTGGCGTGCGCTGCGCCGGGAACTGGACGAATCGGGGAAGGTTGCCGTCAACCAGGCGAAGGACCTCATCGAGGCGGCCCAGCGGGCGAGTCTGGAGCTGGCCCGGTTCACGCTTCCTCTCGCCCCGCAGCGCTGGCAGGTCCCCCCGGGAACCAGCCAGCGGCTCGCTCTGCCCCCCGAACCGATGCCCCGCCAAACCGAGCCGCCGTCAGAGCGTGACCGGGCCTGGGCCCGACAGGCTGCGGCCCGCGAAATAGTCGGTTCCGCCGAAGACTTCGTGTCCCGGTCGCCAGGACACCGACCAGCAGAAAGCAGCTCATCGTGAGTACGCAGCAGCCCCGGCAGCGCGCCGGCCGAAAGAGCGAGGGGCCAGCCCGCCCCGAGCGGATCCGCCGGTCGAGCGCGAGCAAGCTGCCGGAGATCGCCCCCGGCACCTTCGACGCGGCTGCTCTCCTAGCATCCGTCACCGCGGCCTTGCGCCCTGTACTCGAAGCGCAGCTCGAACAGATCGCGGCCTCCCTCGCCTCCTCAGCAGCCACTGCTGAGGAGACCAGCCCGACCGCCGCGATCCGAGCAGAGCTCACACGCCGTCTGGTCCCCCAGTTCACCGAGGCGGTTCGCGGGGCGGTGATGGAGGGGATCCGTACCCGTCAGATGCATCTGGCCCAGCTCGCGGTCATCGACCGCGCTGCCTACCAGGCGTCGAACCTGACATCGCTGCAGTCACGAATCGACCACGAGATTGCGAAGGCTGGCCTGGTCCGAGTCACCGAGCCTGCTGACCTGTCCCTCTTCAGCCTGACGGACCCGGTCCAGGAACATGCTGAGAGCAACGGGATCCCGCACTTCTCCGTGGTCTCTCCCGCCTACACCGACCGGGAATCGGGCCGCCTCGTGGAGACCGGCTGGCTAAGGGCCGAGAACGGCCATCGGCCTGAGGAACTACCGCTGAGCTTGACACCTCGCCAGAAGCGGCAGCAGCGCTCCAAGGGAGAACTTGCCCAGAAGCGGAGACCAACGCCGGCAAAGGCGCAGGCGGCGCCCAAGAAGCCGCACCGCAAGGGACAGCCGAAGAGCCCTGCGGCTCTCCCGCCAGTAGCTGAGAAGTCGGCTTCCGGGTCCGCGCCAGCGCCGAATGGTCCCGGGGAGGACCGCACGCCGGACGGCCCGCGCGGGGCCGGCAGCCGTCACGCCTCACATCGCGGCGTCGCCGGAAATCAGCGCACCGGACGGCAGCGGAAGGGCACCCGATGAGCTTCGGCATCGACTTCGGCACCAGCAACTCCGTCGTCGCCCGCTGGAACGGTCTGGCCACCGAGGTCGTACCGGTCGACGGCGGCAGCGTGCCCGCGAACTGGCAGCAGCCGGAGTTCGGGGAGCTCTTCCCCTCCGTGCTCTCCGTCCATGACCTGCGCCGCACGCTCTGCTTCGGGTGGACGGCGAAGACCGGGACCAGCGCTCCGCTCGATGCCGTCAAGCGCATGCTCGGTACCCGTTCCAGTGCGGACCGGGCGGCGGATGGCGACGAGGAGGCACTGCCCCACCTTGAGGAACACCGGGTCTGGCTCGCCGGTGAGCAGTTCCGCAGCACGGCCGCGGCGGCCGCGCTCTTCAGCCGCATGCGCGAAGGCGCGGCCGGTGAACTGCTCGAACTGACCGAGGCCGTCGTCACCGTCCCCGCGAACGCGACCGGTGGCGCTCGGTACCGAACCCGCGCCGCCGCCGCGCTCGGCGGCATCAGGGTCAAGGCACTGATCAATGAACCGACGGCGGCGGCGATCTCGTACGCCTACGACTATCCCATTCCGGGGCGGTTCCTGGTCTTCGACTGGGGTGGCGGCACCATCGACGTCACCGTGCTCGAATACGCCGACGGGCTCTTCGAGGAGCAGACTTCACGCGGCATCACCGCGCTCGGCGGGCTGGAGTTCGACGAACAGCTCGCCAAGCTGATCCTGCGCAACCTGGGCACTGCCCCCGAGCGCCTCAGCATGGCACAGCGCCGGCAGTGGCGCCGGCACGTCGAGCTGACCAAGATCGAACTCTCCCACCTGCCGCCTGACGGCTATGCCCTCTTCGAGACCCCGCCCAGTGAACGGACCGGCCGCGGCGCCAACAGCACAAAGATCACGGTCGAGGAGTTCACCGCCGAGATCGCGCCGCTGGTCGACCGCGCCCTGACGCCGGTCGAACAGGCGCTGAAGGATCTGCGCATCAGCACCTCGGACATCGATTCCGTCCTCCTGATCGGGGGAACCTCCCAGATCCCCCTGGTCCGCGAGACCCTCGGCCGGGTTCTGGGCCACGACCGGATCGTCGACCCCCGCCTGTGCCGGCCCATGACGGCCGTCGCCCGGGGCGCGGCGATCTACGCGGCCTCGCTCGACGGTGAACTCAACGACCTCAGCGACTTCTCCCTGGTCAGCAACTACGACCTGGGAACCGCGTTCAACGCCGGTCCGGAACGCGGATTCCGGTCGATCATCCGGCGCAACGCCACGCTGCCGGCGGAGGGGACCTCGGCTTTCCAGCCCTCCACTCCGGGGGCGGCGTCCGTGCACGTCGAGATCGTCGAGGGTGAGTCCGGATACTCAGCCGACAGCGACCGGGCGTTCCCCCTCGCCGCGTTCGACGTCCCGCTCCCGCAGCCGGAGCACGACCCGGCCCGCAACAGGATCACCATCCGCTTCCGCTACAACGAGAGCGGCATTCTGCGCTTCACCGCGACCCATGCCATCACCGGGAAAGTCCTGGCCGAGCGTGAGGTCGACTCCTTCGGCCCCGACGGCACCCCGCTGAAGGAAGGCCTGGAGGACGAACTCACCAGGCTTCTGGCCCACACCGTGCGGCCGTTCCAGGGCACCACGGAGCCCGCTCCTCCCCCGCCGGAGAACGCGGCACGGCAGGCGGCCGGGGAGACGGCTGTCCCGGACCGGACGCCGGTCGCCGACACTTCGGTGACCGTCAACGGAGAGGCCCAGTACCTGGCGCCGTGACGGCCCGGCTCAGGCCTCTTCCTCCTCGGTCAGGAGGTCCGCCAGGAAGGAACTGGGGGAACCGCTCCAGCTCACCGCCATGGCGTCCCGGGCCCTGGTGCACGCGACGAACAGCAGGCACCGTTCGGCGAGCAGGTCCGTCGCGTGCTGGACCGGATCAGCCGATTCCGGAGTGACGGCGGACAGCAGCGGCAGTACGGCTTCCGACGCACCGAGCACGGCGACGCAGCGAAACTCCAGTCCCTTCATGGCGTGCATCGTGGCCACGCGGACGCCCGGGTCACCGGCGGCGGGACCGTCCTTCAGCAGCACCGCGTCGACCCCTGCCGCCTTCAGGCGGGAGATCACCTTGTTCCCGAGCTGACGGAACCTCGTGCACACGGCGATCTCCGCCGAGGGAACGTCAGCAGCGAGCCACTGCTGAACGCGGTCCACCAGTGCGGTCAGCTCCGCCTCCTCAGAGGCGTAGCCGTGGGCGGCCGGGCGGGCTCCGTGGAGGAGTGAGGTGTAGTCGGCCAGGCCTCCGTCCGTGTGGTCGCCCGACAGGTCGTCCACTGTCTGCCCGGACAGCACGGATCCGGACCAGCGGAGAATCTCCTCCGTGTTCCGGTAGTTGAGCCGCAGCCTGAAACTACGGCCCGCAACGGGGATTCCGAGCGCCGCGAACGACACCCGGGAGTCATAGATCCGCTGGTGGGGATCGCCCGTGAGGAAGATGTCGTCCGGCCCCTCCGCGACGGCCGCACGCAGGAGACGCCACTGGGCGGGGTGGAGGTCCTGTGCCTCGTCGACCACGATGTGGCGGTACCGGACCTCACCGGGTCCTGCCGCTCTGAGCACCCGCGCGGCCTCCGCGCACAGGCGCAGCTGGGTACTCCGTCCTTCCGCATCGAGCTGACGGGTGAACTCCTCCACCGCCTGCCAGAGCAGTGGCCGCCGTGCCGATGCCAGCTGACCACCCCGGCCCCTGCGGTCCGCGGCTATGTACTCCTCCTCGGTTCGCAGGTCCTGGGCGAGGACGACGTGACGGTACTCCTGCATCAGGAAGTCACCGGACCACGGCAGGCCCAGCTTCTTCGCGACCGCCCGCCACCGGTTTCGCTCGTCGCCCTCGTCGAGGGCCTGGGGCGCGTGGCCGGTGTGTTCCCGCAAGACTTTGAAGGCAAGGGAGTTGACGGTCCCGGTTTCGACACGGGCCAGCGCCCCGGGATCGTCGAGCAACAGCGCCAGGTTCTCCCGCAGGATCGTGGCGAGCGCGTTCGTGTAGGTGGTCAGCAGGACATCGGGCCGGCTGCCGGCTCCCGCCCGGTCGAGCAGGTGCTTGACGCGGTGGAGCGCGACGACCGTCTTGCCCGTCCCGGGTCCTCCGGAGACCTGGGCGGGCCCGCTGTAGGAGTCGCGGTAGGCGACCTGCCGCTGCCGGGGATGGAGGAACACCCGCCAGGCCGCGAACGGCTGGGAGAGCATGTGCTCAAGCTCATCCGGCCTGGACACGACGACGATGCGGCTGGCCGTGTTCGCGATGGCGGTCGACACGTCGCGCGAGTCCAGCGGTCCGGGATCGGCGGGCCGTCGCTGGGAGACGATGTTGCTCCAGACGTCCTCCGGGGTGAACCCCTCGGCGAGGTACTGCAGCACCTCGCACTGATCTTCGGGGAACACCGGCACGAAGGCCTCAAGCTGGGTCTGGTCCGTGAGCGAGCGGACCGCAGGGAGCAGGCCGCTGTCGATGCCGAGGTCGCGCAGCACCGTGTCCGAATAGGCATCGAACAGCCTGCGGGGCGCGTTGGCCGCGACCCTCTGCAGTACCGGTGTGATCTGCTCGATGGCCTCGACGTTGCGCACCTCCAGCCCCCGGGTCGCCGAGTTCACACTGAAGATCCGCTTCGCGGCCCACTCGTACGCCTTGTCGTGCTGCAGCACGTTCACCAGCAGGAACGTCGCGCCCCCGTCATCCGGAGCCAGCACGACACCGCGCCAGAATCCGGTGATGCGGATGGTCCGCAGCCGGGGGTCCCTGGCGTTCTCGACCGACTCCAGGTGCAGGCCCTTGTCCTTGTGCAGGTCCGCCGCACTCAGCTGCTGGAACTTCGCCACCGCCTTCCGCACTCCGGAGCGGACATGCTTCTCCAACTGCTCGTACTGTTCCCAGAACGAGACGGAAAGAGCGAGTTGCGGCATCGGGCTGGCCTCCATCGGACACTGTGGCAGTGATCAACGTACCTGCTCCGTCGCCCGCGCCGGTGGCGGGCTGCCGGATCGCGACGAGGCTCCCTGGCGGCCGGCGCCCCGGGACCGCCCGCCGGTGTCACCCCGTCCGACCCCGGAGACCCGCACCAGCCGCACCGCTCAGGGCGTGGCGCCGGGCCCTCCGTGGTGGCCGCCGGGGGGGTGGGATCGCGTGCGCGGGGGCGCACGCGGGGGAGCGGGTGGGGGTTCACCGCGCCGTTGCCAAGTGATGTCCGAATCGTTTCCGAAATGGGCCGAACCCACCCTGCGGACCGGGTCCGACCTGGGGCTCCACCGGTCGTGAGGAGGCTCCTGGGGCCCCTGTGAAGACGCCTCAGGAACCTCCTGAGTCCCACCCTCCCCAGCTCGGTCCCAGTGTGGGAAAACTGGCCGAAATCCACTCCCGGCAGGTCTACGATCTCCCAACGTCAGACCGGTTCGGGCCGTCGCTGGACACCAGGGGGTGGCATGGGCCTGCTCGGCGGCGACCTTCCGTTCGCCCGTACACTCACGGCCCACGACCTCGAAGCCCTCACCTCGCTCGGCGGCACCCGCACCTTCGAACCGGAGGAGCACCTGCTCTCCGAGGGGGACCGCTCGACGCACGTCCTGCTGGTCCTGACCGGGTGGTCGATGGTCTTCGCCGCCATCGACCGGGGCGCCACCCGGCTCGTCCTCGGGTTGCGGGGGCCGGGCGAACTCGTCGGCGAGCTGGCCGCGCTGGACCAGCGCCCGCGCAGCGCCACCGTGCAGGCGCTGGGTCCGGTCGAGGCCCTGGTGATCCCCGGGGACGGGTTCCGCCGGTTCCTGGCCGAAAGTCCCCGGGTCGGCAGTCAGGTGATGACCCAACTCGCCTCCCGGCTCAGGGACTCCGACCGCGAGCGGTCGGCGCTCGCCTCGCTCACCGTGGTGCAGCGGCTCGCCCGCCGGCTGGTCGAGCTCTCCGGCACCGACGCCACCTCCCGGCCGGGCCGGGACGGCGCCGCCGCCGTGGTGCAGCTGGCCCAGGACGACCTCGCCGCCACCGTCGGCGCGACCCGGGAGGCGGTGGCCAAGGCGCTGCGCCTGCTGCGTGAGCAGGGGCTGGTGCGCACCGGCAACCGCAGGGTGGAGATCCTCGCGCCCGCACCGCTGCTGCTGCTCGCGCAGGGGCCGCACGAGCAACGGGCCCCCGAGCCGCGGCCGGAGGCCCGACGGCGCGCGGGGGGCGCGCCCGGAACGCGTCCGGAGCGCATGTAAACCGTCACAGACAACCCGGCGTGCGGCGCCGGATCCTGACGTCGTGTCGAAGACAACCATGGGGGTGAACGTGGACGGCCACGCGGTCGACGCGGTGTACGAGCTGGTGGTGGGCGTGGACGTCCGGCGGTCGGGCGCCTACGACGATCCGGGCAAGACCCGGATGCGCCGGCAGCTCTACGCCGTCCTGGACCGGGCGTTCGACCGGGCCGGGGTGCCGCTCCGGGGCGTCCACCGGGAGGACCGCGGGGACGGCGTGCTGGCGACCGTGGCACCGACCGTCCCGCCGTCGCGGATCCTCGGCGTCTGGGTGACCGAGGTGCACGAGCAGCTGCGTCAGTCGAACATCGGCCTGACGATGCCGCTCGGGCTGCGGATCGGCCTGCACGTCGGCCCGGTCACCCACGACGCCCAGGGGGTCAGCGGCCACGCCGTGGACCTCGCCTGCCGGCTCACGGACGCGGACGCCGCCCGCCGGCTCCTCGAACGCGACCGCGCGGACCTGGTCGTGGTGGTCTCCGACTCGCTGTACCGGGAGGTGGTCCGCCACGGCGGCCGCTTCGTCGACCCGGAGCACTACGCGCCCGCCCGGCTGCGGCTCAAGGACGACGAGGTGCCCGCCTGGCTCCGGCTGCCGGGCCGCCCCCGGCCCGCCCCGGTGTCCGACCACGGGGAACCGCCCTCCGACGGGCCGGCCACAGGGGAGCCGGCCGGTGGGGGGACGTCCGGCGGTCGCGACACCGGTGGCGGGGCCGACGGCGGTGCGGCCGGTACCGGCGGTACCGGCCGGGCCGCGGACCCGGCGGACGGGGACACCGGCCCGGCCGCCGGGATCAACGTCGCCGGGGACTTCTCCGTGCACCACGACAACACCTACACCGCGCCGGTGCGGATCGGCCGCACCATCGGGGGAGGCCACCGTGGCTGAACCCCGCAACGCCGCCGAAGCGCCGCCCGAGCGGCGGCCGGACGAACCGCGCGACCGGGACGACCGGGCGCGCGGCGACCGCGCCCGCAACGACGGGGCCCGGAACGAAGGAGCGCGCGGCGAAGGTGCCCGCGGCGACGGCCGGGCGGAGGGCGGGGGCGACGACCGCGACCGCCCCGACCGCGACCGGGAGGACCGCGAGCCGCGCCGCGCCGCCGGCGAGGAGCCGGAGCGGACCGGCCACGAGCCGGACCAGCCCGAGGGCGAGCGGAACGGGGCGGACCGCCCCGAGGACGACCGCGAGGAGGAGGAGCGCTCCGAGCGCGAGCGCGCCGCCGGCCGGTTCCGCGAGCGCAGCCGCGACCGCCTGCTGGACGAACAGGAGGAGGAGGGCGGCGCCGCCACCGGCATGGCCGCCACCTCCCGCGCCCACCGCTCGGCCCGCTCGTCCTACCAGGTCGGCGGCGACCACAACCTCTTCGACCGCTCGGTGTTCCACCGCGCCCACATCGGCGACGTACAGCTGCACCTGGACAGCCGGCAGGCGGTCGGCGCGGTCAGCGGCCCGGTGCCGGAGGCGGAGCTGCGCCGGGTCCGCCGGATCTACCGCGAGCCGGAGGGGTACGTCGGCCTCCAGCAGGCGCTGCGCCACCGGCGGGTACTGGTGCTCGCCGCCGCCCCGGGGACCGGCCGGACCTGCACCACGCTGGCCCTGCTCGACGAGCTGACCCAGGGCGGGCCGCACCGGGCCGCACCGGACGGGACCGCCCCGGCGGGCCCCCGGGCGGACGCCGCGCCGGACCGGCCCGACGGGGCGGCCCCCGGCGACGGCCCCGCCCCGGACGGCGGGCCGGAGCCGGCCGGCCGGGTCTCCCGGATCGCGCCGGACACCCCGGTGCCCCGGCTGACCTCCACGGTCCGCGACAGCGAGGACCGCCGGCGCGGCTACGTGCTCGAACTCCCCTCCGGCGGCGGCCGTCCGGCCCTGCCGCCGGAGGAGCTCGAACTCGACGCGCTGGCCGCCGCGCTGGCCGCCCGCGACTCCTTCGCCGTACTGGTGGTCGCCGCCGGCCCGACCGCGGCGCCCCTGCTCGCGGGGCGGTACGGGCTGATCTGCCCGCCCGCGCCGACCGAGGACCTGCTGCGCGCCCGGCTCGCCGAACGCCTGGCGGAGGACGGCACCGCGGACGGCACCCGCCCCGACGACGCCGGCACCCACCCCGACGGCACCGGCACCGACGGCGCCCGTCCGGACCTCCGGGCCGCGGACGCCCGTACCGCGGCCCGCGCCGAGGAGCTGGCCGCCGACCCGGAGGTCCGCGCCGCCGTCGGCCTGGAGGACCTCCGGCCCGCCGAGGCCGAACTCCTCGCCGATCTGATCGCCGCCCACGTGCTGGGCCGCCTCACCCGCGCCGACCTGCTCGACGGCTGCGCCAGCCTCGCCCCGCAGCAGGCCCAGGAGTGGTTCGCCGGCGCCGACCGGGAGATCGCCGACACCGCCGACACGGACGAGCGCTCGGCCGCCACCGTGCTGCACCCGACCGCCTCACGGATCGCGCTGGCCGTCCTCAACGGCTCGGCGCACAGCACCGTCGCGGAGGCGGCGCACCTGCTCACCTGGGAACTCGCGGTCGCCCGGGACCCGGCCAACGCGCCCGCCCGGCCGCTGTTCTGCGACGACCCGACCTCCGACCTCGCCTTCCTGCGGGCCGAGCTGACCGACGGCGAGGTGGAGACGGCCGGCATCAACGCCCCCGCCCGGATCGTCCGTTACCGGGGCGCAGCGCTGCCCGCAGCCGTCCTCACCGAGGTCTGGGACCGGCACCACCCGGCCCGCGAACCCGTGGTCCGCTGGATGCGGCTGCTCGCCGACGACCCGCGGCCCGAGATCTGGGTGCGGGCGGCCCTGGCCTCCGGCGAGCTGTGTGCCCGGGACTTCGCCACCGGCTACGCGAAGCTGGTCCGCCCGATGGCCACCGCGCCCGCGACCCAGCGCCGGGCGTTCGCCGCCGCCGTGCTCGACCAGACGGCCCGGCACGAGAGCCACCGGCCCACCGTGCGGGCCCTGGTCCGGAACTGGGCGGGCTCCGACTCGGTCCGGCTGCGCTGGACCGCCGCCATGGCCCTCGGGTTCGGCCACGTCGCCCCGGTGGAGGAGGCGCTGGACCGGCTGGCGAGGATCGGCACCGACGAGGACGACGACCAGGCGCCGCTCGTCTCGCACAGCACCGTCCGGCTGCTCTGCGGCCCGGACGACCGGGCGGTGCTGCGCCGGATCGCCGACTGGACGGCCGACCGCCGGGTGCCCCACCAGGACCTCGGTCTGCTCACCGTCGTCCGGCTGGCGCTCACCACCGTCGGCGAGGTGTGGGACGGCGAGGCCTCGCCGGACCTCGCGCACCGCCTGGACTGGCCGCTGCCGCTGGCCCTCGCGGTGGCGCGCCCGGACCGGGCGGGGGAGCTGGCCGACCTGATGTGGACGGCGCTGCGCACGCCGCGCTCGCACGAGGCGGCCGTCGACTGCCTGGAGTACTGGCTGCGCGGGGCGCTCCCCGAGGAGGACGGCGGGCTGGAGGACGGCCCGCGCAGCCGCCGCGGCCTGGCGGCGCTGCTGCCGCCGCTGTTCGCCGAGGACCGCGAACGCAGGCTCCTGGACTGGCTGTTGCGCCGGATGATGAACGACCCCGACAACCCGCTGGACCAGGAGGCGGCCCGCCTGCTCTGGCACCTCGCCACCAGCGACCGGCACCGCGACGACGACCGCCGGGGCGACCGCACCGGAGGCCGCACCGGCACCGCCCGCCGCCAGGACACCGAGGAGGACGAACGATGACGGAAGCCCCGAAGCCCGCCCGGAAGTCCCCCGAGCGGGCCGTGAAGGGGTCGGCCCCGGCCGGCCCGCTGCTGGCCGAGCACCCCCCGGAGAGCGGCCCGCGCCGGCCCGGCGCGGGCGTCGCGCTGGTGTACTTCTACCGCAACGGCGGCCACAGCGTGGTCACCGCGATGGGCACCGAGCACGTCGACCGCCCCTTCATGGCCCGCCCGCTGACGGTCATCGAGGTGGCGCGGGGCACCCACGTCACCAGGCTGTCGCTCCAGGTGCCGGCGGCCGGGGGCACCACCTTCTTCGAGGTCGAGGTGGACGTCCAGTGGACGGTCACCGACTACCTCAAGGTGGTGAACGAGCAGGTCGCCAACATCGCCGTACGGCTGCGGGCCCCGCTCACCGAGCGCCTGCGCGGCATCTGCTCCGGCTACCCGGTGTCGGCCGCGGCCGAGGCCGACCGCGCGGTCAAGTCCGCCTGCCGCAACGGCCAGTGGGACGACCTGGGCTACGACCTCGGGCTCCGCGCGGACCTGTACGTCCGCTTCGCCGTGGACCGCAAGACCATCACGCAGGCCGAGGAGGTCCGGGACGACGACCACCGGGGGACGATGGCCGAGCGGGAGCACGTCCACACGCTGACCGACGAGCACCGCTCCGGTGAGCTGCTCCAGCTGAGGATGCAGAAGTTCCGGGTGATGCTCGACGGCGGCGAGTGGAGCCAGATCTGCTTCATGCTGGCCGACAACCCCGGCGAGGCCCGCGCCTTCATGGAGCTGCTCCGCCAGGAGGCCCGCGCGGACAAGCACGAGCTGCTCGAACACACCCTGGACCTGGTCGAGAAGGGGGTGATCCAGTCCGCGGAACTGGAGAGCCAGGTGCGGGAGCTGCTGGGCACCGGGATGTACCGGATCGAGGGCAGCTTCGGCCAGCCGCCGGTGCGGTCGGCGCCCCGGCGCAACGAACTCCCGGCCGCACGACGCCCGGGCGGCCCGGACGAGCACCGGCCCGAGCGGGGCCTGCCGAGCGGCCGCCCCGACCGGAACGGCCCGAACCCGCGCCGGCACACGGACCGGAACACACCGTGGGACGGCGCCGACCGCCCGGACCCGTCCGGCAGCACCGCACGGTCCGACCGCACCGGGCGGGCCGGACGGGACGGCGGCGGCGACGGCTGGGACGGCTGGGAGGAGTCCTGGCCGGAACCCCGCCGCGACAACGACCGCGACCGCGACCGCGGGGACGACGGCGCGCGGGACCGCCACGAGCAGCCCGGCCACCGCCCCGGGGGCGGCCGCGGCGACGACCAGCGCCCGTACACGCCCGCCTGGGTGGACACCGAACCGGAGCCGCCCCGGCACCCCGCGCCCGACCCCCGGTCGCGCCGCCGCCCCAGCGAGGCGTTCGACGACTGGGAGCCCGCCCCCGAGCAGCACGAGGACCGGCCCTGGTCCCCGGACGGGGGCCGCTGACCCATGACCGAACCCCCCGCCGCCCCCGTGTCCCCGCCCCCCTCCGGCTCCATACCGACGCCCACCGGCGCGCCCGTCACCGAGCCCGCCACCGAGCCCATGACCGGGCCCACCACCGACCGGACCGACCCCACCGGCGGCCCCCCGGCCCTCACCGCACGCCGCAGCCAGGAGACCCCGCGCACCCCGACCACCCCCGGCAGCACGGGAATCACCGGCACCCCCGGCACCCCCGACGAGACCCGCTTCGTCGCCGACCACCTGCTGGCCGCCGTCCGCGAGGACATCGGCCGGGCCGACACCAAGGCCTCGATCCTGCTCACCGCCGCCCTCGGTCTGCCGACCCTGCTGCTCGGCCGCGGCTGGCCGGACGGCCGCCCGGCCTGGCTCGCCGTCCTGCTCACCCTCGGCGCGGCGCTCTGGGTGGCCGGTGCCACCGCACTGGTGCGGGCGATCCTGCCCCGCACCGGCACCCAGCGTGACCACGAGAGCGTCACCTACTTCGGCGACCTGCTGCCCACCGGGGGCCGGTCGACGCTGGCCGACCGGGTGGCCGCGGCCGGTCGCGACCCGGTCGGCTGGCTGCTCGTCCAGGCCGTCGACGTCAGTTCCATCCTGGCCGCCAAGTACCGCTGGATCCGTTGGGGCGTCGGCTTCCTGGCGCCCGGCGCCGTCCTCACCACCGCCGGGGTGCTGCTCGCCTGAGCGCCCCGGCCCGTTCCCACCCGTCGACTCCCCGCCCGGCCACGCCGGCCGGGCGGGAGCACGCACCCCGATCCGGAGGAGATGACGGTGCTCCACCTGTCCCTCGCGCCCGTCCGCCGTCGCACCCCGACGGCCACCACCCGGCCGCCGCGACCACGCCGTGGCCGCCGCCGGGCCGCGGCCGTCGTCACGGCGGCCCTGCTGACCACGGGGCTGCCCGCCGGTCCGGCCCTCGCCGACCCCTCTCCCACGGCCTCGCCCGCGGCGCCGTCCACGTCGGCGACGGACGCCATCAAGCCGGTCAACTACGCCGTCGCCGTCGACGAGTCCGGCAGTCTCAAGCCCGCGGACCTCGAACGCGAGCGCGCCGCCGCCGTCCGGATCGCCCTCGGCGAGGTCCACCGCGCCTCCACGATCGGCATCTTCGGCTTCGCCAGCGCCGACCAGCCCGGCCAGCAGCCGGTGGACGAGGTCTGCCCGCCGACCGCCCTGGACGCCGCCGGCCGGGACGGGATCGGCGTCTGCGCGGCCAGGCTGCACAGCCGCACCCCCGCCGAGGGCCAGGGCACCGACTTCCCGAACGCCGTGCTGCAGGGCGTCAGCCGGCTGAGCACCGGGACCGACCCCGCCGTCCCCCGGGTGCTGTTCCTCCTCACCGACGGCAAGCTGGACGTCTCCGACAGCCCGGCGTACGGCGACCCGAGCCACCGCGCCGCCGCCGGCGAGGAGGCGCTGGCCCGGGCGCTGGACACCGCCAGGGCCGCCAACGTCCAGATCTGGCCGCTCGGTTTCGGCGCGGAGCCCGATGCCGCCGCCCTGGAGCGGATGGCCGCCGGCGGGTACCAGCAGGGCTGCGTCGACCTCCCCCTCGCCAAGCCCCGGGCCTCCGTGGTGAAGGACTCGGCCGCGGTCGGCGCCGCCCTGGTGGCGGCGTTCCAGGCCGCCCACTGCCTGCGGGGCGAGGAGGTGACCGGCCGCCCGCCGGTCGACCTGTCGGTGCGGATCTCCCCGCTGGCCACCATCGGCAGCATCGTCGTCGACAAGGGCGACCCGCTGGTGACCGCGACCTACTTCGACCCCGGCGGGAACGAGATCAAGGCCTCCGGCTCCGCCCAGGGCTCCGTCTTCGAGTTCTCCGGCCGCGACAAGGCCACCGAGTCGCTGCGGATCACCGACCCGGTGCCGGGCACCTGGCGGGTCCACCTGGACGCCCCCGAGGACCACCGGTCGCAGCTGGCCAGCGTCAGCGTGCTCTGGCACGGCGCCCTGAACAGCTCGATCACGGTGAACCCGCCGTCGCCGCGGGCCGGCGAGAAGGCCACCGTGACGGTCCGGCTGCAGACCCGCAAGGGCCTGGAGATCACCGACCAGCAGGACCTCAAGGACCTCTCCGTCACCTCCGTCCTCCAGGGCGAGGGCTTCCCGGCCGTCCCGGTCGCCCTGACCGACGACGGCGCGTCCCCCGACTCCAGGGGCGGCGACGCGGTCTTCACCGGCACCGTCACCGTCCCGGCCGCCGCGACCGGCCGCTTCACCGCGTCCAGCACGCTCACCGCCTCCGGCCTCACCGCCGACGAGAACCGCCCGTTCAACTCGGTGATCTCCCCGCCGGTGCCGCTGGTCACCGCCGGGTTCTCGCTGGACGACGACCCCCGCGTCCACCCCGGGGAGAAGCTCGAAGGCACCCTGACCCTGCGCAACGACGACACCGCGCCGCACACCCTGCGTCCGGCCGTCACCGACCTCGCCCCCGGGCTGCTGACGCTGTCCCCGGACTCGGTCAGGCTGGAGCCCAAGGAGTCCCGCACCGTCAAGGTCACGCTGACGGCGGGCGACGCCGACGCGTTCGGCCGGCTGCTCCGCGACTCGGGCCTCACCCTGGGCGGGAAGGTCACCGTCGCCGACACCTCCGACCGCGAGCGGGTCGTCATCGACACCCCGCTGTCCGTCACCGTCACCCCGCCGCCGACCTTCCTGGAGAAGTGGTGGTGGGCGCTGGTGCTGATCGGCGCCGTCCTGGTGGTCGCGCTGCTGGCACTGCTGGTCCGCTTCCGGATCAGGACCGTCCGCAGCTCCCCCGCCGGGCTGGAGCTGATCCTGCTGGACGACCACGGCCGCGAACTCGGGAAGCACACCGTGTCCGCCGGGGCCCGCGGCTGGTACGAGTTCGAGGTCAGCGGCATCGGCGGGCCGCACCCGCGGCTCGTCCGCCGGCCCGGCGGGGCCTACCGGGTGCAGCGCAGCCAGGACGGCGGCGCCGTGCTGCAGGTCCGCCGCGGGGCCCGCTCCCGGCTGACCCCGGGCAGCCCGGTGCCGCTCGCCGAGGGCCTGGGCCTGACGCTCGGCGCGAGCCGCCGCACCGGTCCCGCCGCACCGCCACCCGGCTCCGGCCGGCGGACGCCCGAGCCGGACCGGTCGGCACCGAGTTCCGACTTCCTCTGACCCCGGCCGCCGCCCGTGGCCGCGGCCCACACCCTCGTCCCACCCCACACCCGAGCCGGCCGCACCGTGCGGCCGGATGGAGGCGGAACCCATGAAGATCTTCCAGCCGATGCTGTTCGTCGGTCTGGGCGGCACCGGCGGTCTGGTCGGCGCGGAACTCGACCGGCGGCTGCGCGCCGAACTCTGCGGGCCGGACGGCACCGCACTGACCGGTCTCGGCGCGATGGCCCCCTACCAGCTCCCGGACTGCCTGCAGTTCGTCTACGCCGACTTCAGCGAGACCGACCTGGCACGGCTGCCGCACGCCACCGCGGCCCCGGCGCTGCGCCCCGCGTTCAGCCGCACCTCGCGCTCCACCCACGACCTGCTGCCGAACTTCGACAGCTCGCCGGACGTCACCAAGATGCTCCGCGCCAGCCTGCCCGAGGAGACCGCCGCCTGGTTGCCGCCGCGGCAGAACGAACCCCGGGTCACCCCGCTCAAGAACGGCGCCGGCCAGCTGCCGACCGTCGGCCGGGCGGGCCTGTTCGGCACCCTGCGCGGCGGCCTGGACCCGGTCCTGGAACCACTGATGCAGGCCATCGACGCGCTCGCCCGCTCCGGCGGGGTGCTCAGCCAGCTCGGCGGCGGCCCGGTCAACGGCTGCGACGTCTTCGTGGCGTTCTCCGTCGCCGGCGGCACCGGCGCCGGCATCTTCCTGGACTACCTCTACCTGATCAACCACGCCTTCCGGGAGAAGGGCTTCGACGGCGTCAAGATCTACCCGCTGGTCGTGATGCCCTCGGCGTTCCCGGCGGCGAGCGGCGGCGGCCGGGAGGCGGAACTGAACTCGGCCCGCGCCCTGGTCGACCTCTTCCGCCTGGTGGACGAGCAGAACGCGCCGGTCGAGGGGGCCGAACTCGGCGACCTCGACGAGGACCTGACGCTGCGCATCCGCTACCCGCGCACCGCCCCGGTCCGGATGCGCACCGGGATCCTGCCGACCGCCTTCCTGTTCAACCGCACCGCCGGCATCCGCCCGGACGACCTGCGCCGCTCCATGGTGTCGCTGGTGATGTCCCTGATCGGCACCGAGCTCGGCGACGGCCGCACCGCCCGCACCCGGGCCGACGACGACTACCAGACCTTCGCCGCGAGCTTCATCAACCGCGGGGTGCAGCGGGCCGCCAACTCACCGTCCGGCATCGGCCGGCGCGGCGTCTCCACCAGCCTGGTCGCCTCGATGACCGCGCCGGTGGACGAACTGGCCTCCCTGGTCTCCGGCCGCATCCTGCGCGCCTCCGTCGGCCTGCTGGACGACCGCGCGCGCCGCCCGGACCGCGCCGCCGCGGAGCTGGTGCAGCAGATGTTCACCGACTCCGGGCTGGAGGAGCTGCTGCTGCGGCCCGTCCTGGAGATCCAGCCGGCCGCCCCCGAGCCGCGCGGCAGCTCGGCCATCGAGGCCGGGCTGGCCTCCCGGCTCGTCGACATGCAGTCCGAACTCGCCAACCTGGCCCGCCAGGTGGCGGTCCGGACGGCCGACATGGCGAAGGACTTCGCCCCCCGCCGGGCGGTCGACCGGCTGCTCGCGAGCGTCGACCCGTTCACCCTGCAGCGGATCGTGCGGGGCGAGCCGCAGGACGCCAACGACCTGGCCCGGCTGGGCTTCCTCGGCATGCTCGACCAGCGCACCCACACGCCCCCGCTGCCGCCCGGCACCCACGAGCAGCCGCCGGTGGTCCCCCGGATCCGGCGCCGGATGGGCGGCCTGGCCCAGCCGCGCTGGGGCGACGAGGACGTCCAGGCCGTGCTGCGCGCCCAGGACGCCTGGTACCGCTGGCGCAGCCGGCAGTTGTGGCACGAGGGCTGGAAGAGCCAGCAGCAGCGCTGGGAGCCGGCCGCCCGGGCGCTGGACGCCGAGGTGGCCCGGCTCGCCACGGCCTTCCGCACCCACGCGAAGGACGAACCGCGGGCGTTCGCCGAGCAGTCCCAGACGCTCTACGAGGACCGCACCGGCGTCTCGTACCTGCTGCCGCCGCAGCGGGACCTGAAGCACTTCTACGACGACCTGGTCGCCCGGCTCACGGCCCGCGAGGGCCTGCCCGAGACCGAGGACGAGGCGGCGCTGCTGATGCGGCTGGTCGGCGGCGACGAGTGGCGCTCCGCCAACACGGTCAGCCGGCGCAGCCCCGGCAACGCGGTCGGCGAGGTCAAGGCGGCCGTGGAGGCGGGCGTCAAGCGGCTGTTCGCGGAGAGCGGGGAGCTGCTGGAGGAGCGCCCGCTGCTGCCCGCGATGGGGGTGCTGCTGGCCGCGGCGGCCGGCAGCGCGGAGGACGCCGAGCAGGTCAGCAAGGAGGCCCTGGAGCAGTTCGGCCGCAAGCTGGCCGGGCTGCTGCCCGCCGGGTTCGTGCCGGAGGGCACCGGGCCGCTGAAGGCCCTGGTGACGTACCCGCGGGTGAAGTCGACGGGCGAGGTGGAGGACTTCCTCCGCAAGGCGCTGCGGCTGCCCAAGGAGGCCCGGTCGGAGTTCCGCGGGGTCGAGACGCAGTCGATCACGGTCGTGCTGTTCCGCAGCGAGATGAGCCTCACCCAGGTGCCCGAGGCCCGCAAGATGCTGCGCCAGTGGGCGAAGGCGAAGGAGCACGAGCAGGCCGACGACGTGCTGCGCTGGCGCCAGCGGCTGGGCCACCGCGACGACTGGCTGGTCTCCACCGAGGCGGACCGCCGGCTGATCCTGCACCGGCTGCTCAGCCTGCTCTGGAACGGGCAGGTGGACGTGCTGGAGGGGAGCGAGGACTCCCCGCAGCTGATCCGGCTGCGGCTCTTCCGCGAGCGCGGGGTGGACGTGCCGGGCGTGCGGCTGCGGCTGGGCGAGCACCAGAACGGCGTCTCCAGCTGGGCCGAGCTGCTGCGCGCCTACGAGCGGTGGACGGTGCTGGACGACGAGCGGACGGTGGAGGACTACTGCAGCCGGCTGATGGCGGCCCGCCCGGCCGGGCTGACCCGCTCCGCGAGCCTGCCGGACCCGCTGTTCGTCCGGCTGGTCGAGCAGATCGCGCCGCAGCAGCTGCGGCTGCTGCACTCCCGCCGGGAGATCGGCGGGGAGCGGGTCGACGGCTGGTTCCGTCCGCTGTGGCAGTTCTGGGCGGACACCCTGCCGGCCGCGCTGAGGCTGGAGTTCAACGACCAGCGGGCCGTGCAGCCGAACCTGGAGACGCTGCTGGACGTCATCCGGCGCGGCGAGCTGTCCCCGCGCGCGGCCGAGGACGTCGACGAGGACGCGTACGGCGCCCACGGCACCCGGGTGCCGCCGGTGCGGGAGGAGGACGACTTCGGCACCGTCCGGCCGGCCGACCGGCCCGACGGGCGGGGTCCCGGCGGCCGGGAGCCGGCGGGACGGGAGCCGCGCGAGGAGCGCACCGGCCGCGCGGACCCGGTCGACCGGTCCGCCCGGGGCCGCGACGACCGGTCCGGCGCCGCCGGGCGCGGGTACGACGACGGCTACGGCACCACCGGCCGGGGGCGCGGCGGCGCCAATCCGTACGACGGGAACCCGTACGACGGGAACCCGTACGACACCAACCCGTACGACGGAAGCCCCTACGGCGACCGCGCGTTCCGGGACGGCGGGTACAAGGACGGCGGATACGTCGGCGACCCGTACGACGGGGACCGCGACGGCGGCCGCGGGTACCGCGAGGACACGGGGCGCGAGGGCACGGGGCGCGGCACCGCGGACCGGGACGGCCACGGCACCGACCGCGACGGCCACGGCCCGGACCGGGAGCCGTACGGCACCACCGGCCGCGCCGAGTACGACGACGCCTTCGGCACCACCGACCGGACCCCCGACTGGGACTGGGACCGCTCCGCGGACCCGGACCCGGAACCCGCTCGTACCGCCGGCCGCGACGCCACCTGGGACGTCCCCCGGGAGACCCCGCGCGACGCCGGCCGGAGCACCGGTCACGGCCCGGAGCACCTGGACGGTGAGCCCGCGTGAGCACTCCCCTGCACCCGACCGCGCCGGTCGTCCACCTGGACCTGCGCACCGACGAACTCGCCGGCGACGACCCGGCCGCCCTGCGCGCCGCCGTCGCCGGCCGGCTCGCGGCCCAGGGCCTGGCCCAGCCGCACGACCAGCGCTTCCTGGTGGTCGACACCCCCGCCGGACTCGACGCCCACCTCACCCGCTTCGAGCAGGTCATGGGCTACCGCACGCCCGGCCGGGTACGGGTGCTCTGCCTCCTGGTGGGCGGCCTGCCCGCGTACCCCGCCGAGGGCTACCCGGCCGAGCGCCGGCTGGTGCGCCCCTCGACCCTGCGGGCACCGGAGGCCGGCCTGCTCTGGGCCGGCGACCTCCAGGCCGGGCACGGCGCCGACGACCCGGCCGGGCCCGCCGACCCGCAGGCCCTCGCGGTGCTGGTCGACCTCCTCTCGATCCCCGAGCTGTTCGACGAGACCCTGGACCTGCTCGGCTCGCTGCCCGACGGGGTGGCGGCCCCGGCGCTGCGCGTGATGGAGCAGGGCCTCTCCCCGGAGGTCCGCGGCCAGGCCTGGAGCGAGGCCCTGCTCCGCTTCGCCGGCTCGCACACCGCGTCCCCGGCCGGCCGGGCCGGCGGCGGTCTGCCCAACACCCTCGACGGGCTGGTCGCCGGCGCCACCACCGGCGCCCCCTGGCGGCGGGTCGACGGCGGCGCGGCGTCCCGGGCCTACCACGAGGTGGTCGGCGCGCTGGCCGACGCCGAGGCCGAACTGGGCCTGCTCGGCGGCCCGTCCGGGCTGATCACCGGCGCCGGCCGGCGCGAGCTGGAGACCGTGCTGGCCCGCGGCCGGGAGAGCATCGACCGCTACGGCGGCCTGGTCGGCGAGGTGCTGCGCAGCGACGGCGGCACCGCCGGGACCCAGTCCGCCGCCGAGTCCGTCACCCGGCTGGCCCGGCTGGGCGTCGCCGTGGACCCGGCCACCACCACCGGCGAGCGGATCGGCGAGAGCCTGCGCGGCCTCGCCGTCGGGCTGCTCCGCGAGGGCCTGCCGCTGCGCTCGGTCGCCCAGCGGTTCGCGCTGCTCGCCGAGCAGGTCCAGCCGCTGTCCAACGCCCCGCTGCTGGCCGAGCTGGACCGGCTGCGGCCGACCGGCCCGCCCGAGCGGCCGCTGCCCGCGGACCCGCCCGGCGCCGGGGTGCTGACCGCGGCCGGGCTCGCCGGACTGCTCGGCGGGTTCTGGGCCTGGCCCGCGCTGCCGGCCGCGCTCGCCGTCCCGCTGCTCCTCGTGCTCGGCGTGCTGCTCGCCACCGTCCGGCTGCCCGGCGGCCCGGGCCGGGCGTCCGACGCCGGGCGGTTCGGCCTGTCCGCCCTCCTCGGGGCCGGGGCGGCCGACGCCGCCGCCACCGCCGCCGGACTCCCGGTCTGGGCGGGCGCGTTCGGCCTGCCGGTCGGTCTCGGCCTCGCCTGCTGGCTGCTGCTGCACTCCTGGCACGACCACGCGCAGCGGTGGGGCCTGGAGCGCGGCATCACGCCCCTCCAGAACGAGCTGAACGGCCTCGACGAACTGCTGGACCGCGCGGTCCGCGAGTTCTGGGCGATCGAGGAGCGCCGCTACTGCGCCAACGCCGCGGCCTCCGTGGTCGGTGTGCTGCGGGCCACCGCGGACGCCGCCGAGGAGGAGGCCACCCTCGACCTCACCGCCGAACAGCCCGAGGCCGCCGCGGAGACCGAGGACGACTGGCTCGGCCGCACCGCCGGCGACGAGGAGTCCGAGGACGCGGCCTGGGGGTACGGCGGCGACGGCGACCGGGACGGCTACACCGGCGCCGGTGACGACGACTGGACGAGCGTCCCGTCCGAGGACACCGCCGGCTGGACGGACGAGGCCGCGCCCGGGGCCTCCCACGGCACCGGGCCGGCCGCACCGGTCGGCACCGGGAACGGCACCCGGCCGGCCGGCGGCCCCGGACCGCGCTGGCTGTCGCGCGGGGAGGCGAAGGGCGGCCCCGACCTGGTGCCGACCCTGGCCGCCGACCTGACGGACGCCGCCCTGACCGCCCTTGAGCCCTACTGGGGCGCGGTCGAGGGCGGCCACGCCGGCGAGGCCGCCCAGGCCCGGATCGCCGAGCGGGTGCGCGAACTGCTCGCCGTCGCCCGGGACCACCTGCGCCGCAACGACATCCTGCCCGCCCCGCCGTTCGCGGCCCCGCACCGGGCGCGCAGCGGCCCGTCCGGGCTGCTCGGCATCGACATCCGCCGGGCCGCCGACCCGGGCGGACCCGACCAGGACGGCCAGGGCCTGCTGCAGCTGAACTCGGCCGAGCAGCTGGACCTGCTCAGCCGCAACCCCGCCGCGGTCGCCCTGATCCGCTTCGCCCCCGAGACCGCCCGCGAGGGCGCCGGGGGCGGCGCGGACGGCCGGCCCGCCGAGGAGGGCCGCGAGGTGCGCACGGCGGCCGGCCGCTACGCCGGGCGGCTGCGGCTGACCGCGCTGCGCACCGGGGTGGTCGAGACGGTCCGGCAGCGGCACGTCTCGTACGACGAGGAGGAGCAGTGGTGAGCACCAACGGGTCCGGCCCACCCCCGCGCGGCCCCGGTGACCCCGGCCGCCGCAAGGGCGTCGACCTGCCGTACCTGACCCCCGCCGGGCGGCGCCGGCACGCCACCGCGCGGTTCGGCCCCGACCCGGCCGGCCCCGCCCGGGGCGTCCCCCGGATGCGCAACACCCTGCTCGACGGCGGCGTCCGCTGCGTCCAGGTCCGGGCCGCCGCCTCCGACGAGAGCGGCGTCACCGAGGCCGCCCGGGACGCGCTCGACACCGAGGCGGCCGCCGCCCTGCGGCTCCACCGCACCTTCGGGGACACCGAGGCCGCCCGGCTCTTCCCCGTCGTGATCGGCTACGACCTGGACGTGGCCGAGCCGTTCGTGCTCTACCGCCCGCCGCGCGGCAACCCGGCCGAGCGGCTGCACGGCCTCGCCGGCGTCCAGCTGCGCACCATCGAACGGGACCTCGTCGACGCCGCCGCCCTGCTCGCCGGGCTCGGCCTGGTGCACCAGGGCGTCACCCCGTCCACCGTCCGCTGGGACGGCCGGTCCGTCCAGCTGTGGGGCCTGGACGCGGTGGTCCACACCGGCCGCCCCCGCACCCCGCGCGGCCCCGCGCCGTACGCCTCGCCCGAACTGCGCGCCGGCACCGGCCACAGCGACCCGCGCGACGCCCTGTGGAGCACCGCCCAGGTGATGTACCGCCTGGTCACCGGGCGGACCGGCGATCCCGACCGGGAGCCCGCCGACCTGACCGACCACCGCTCGCTCGCCCACACCATGCGGTCCTCGTTCGCGGTCCGCGCCGTCGACCGGCCCACCCCGGCCGCGCTGCTCGGCCTGCTCTCGCCCGAGCGCGGGCCGGCCGGCGGCGGCGCGCTGGACGGCGACGGCCTGGCTCCGCACCGCGCCGCGTTCGACCACGCCGTCTCCCTCAAGCGCGCCGCCGGCGGCGACCCGCCCGGCGGCCCCGGCGCGGACGGCGGCCCGCGCGGGTACGGCGCCGGGAGCCCGGGCACGGCGTACGGGTCGGCGGAGGAGGCGCCCGCCGAGGAGCCGGGGGGCGTGCTGTGCCCCTACTGCCTGGAGTACATCCGCTTCGACCCGGGCGCGCTCTACGCCCCCGATGCCGTCAGGGAACTCAAGCCCTACGCGTTCTCCGACAATCAGAACCCCCGGCTGCTCGCCGACGAGCTGCGCGGCGCCTTTCAGCTCTGCTCCGGCAACCAGGGGACGCCACCGCACCACATCCCGGTGCCCTACCTCACCAACGGGCGCCCGCTGACCGTCGCCATGATCGGCCAGTCGAACACCGGGAAGAGCCACCTGCTGACCCAGATGATCGCCGAGATCGCCGACGACCGGCTGAAGCCGTACGGCCTCAGCTGGCAGTCCGTCAACCCGGAGCAGCACGCCAGCTTCCTCAACGACCGTGTGGTACCGCTGCGCGACGGCAGGGTGCTCGACCACACCATCAGCCTCGGTGACGGCGGGCGCGCCCGCTTCGTCGAGTCGCTGCTGATCACCGATGCCCGCGGCCGGGTCCGTCCACTGGCGTTCTTCGACCTGGCCGGCGAGGACCTGTTGCGTACCGACGCGCTGCTGCGGTTCCTGCTCGGCATCGACGCCCTGGTCTTCGTCGTCGACCCCACCCTCGCCATGCCCCTGCCCCAGCTCGACGAACTCCGCGCGACGCTCCGCCTGCACGTCAACCGGGACGGCGACCCCGCGTTCGCCACCGCCCTGGACCGCATCCCCCGGACCGGTCCCTACCTGACCGTCCCGTCGGCGATCGTGGTCGCCAAGGCCGACCTGCTGCGCTCCGAGCCCCCCGTGGACCGCTGGCTGACCGAGCCCGGCACCGTCCCCCTGAGCCGCCGACGGCTCTACGAGGAGAGCCGCGACGTGTACGCCCTGCTGCACCGCCACGCCGGAAAGGCCTGGCTGCGTCCCTTCGACACCGCCCTGAACTGCACCATGCACATCGCCTCCGCCACCGGCGGCCGGCAGGAGGACAGCCGCTACCCGCGCGGCGTCCGGGCGCAGCGGGTACTGGAGCCGCTGATCTCACTGCTCGCGATGCACGGCATCATCGAGCTGGCGGACGGCCGTGCCGACGTGGAGGCAACCCGATGAACACCACCGGAGCGGACCGCTGCCTCGACCAGATCGTGTTCCGCTGGCAGGGCAACGAGGGCCGCCGCAGCACCGGCATCACCGCCGCCGCCTGGTCCTGCTCCCAGGACCGCGCCGACGAACTGGCCCGGGAACTGGCGCCGTTGCTCAGGGTCGACCGCGCGGTGCGCCCCAGCCTGGTCAGCACCGTCACCCAGCGCGGTGAGGCCGCCGTCATCCAGCGCTGGCCGACCAAGGACCCCGGCGGGCGGCCCAGCACCGCCTGCCACCTGCTGCTCGGCGACCCGCGCATACTCAATCCCTGGCGCGTCCTGTCCCTGCACGCCTGGCGGTTCAGCGACCCGCAGTTCGCCGAGGACACCACCGGCGAGTGCGACCGGGTCGCCTACAGCGTGCTGCAGGACGCCGCCGAGCAGGTCTGGAACACCCCGTGGAACCGGGCCACCGAGGACACCGACGCACTCGCCGTCGCGACCGCGAGTCTGCTGCGCCGTCCGCACGCCCGGCTCTCGCTGCGGACCGACTCCCTGTCGGACTGGACCGCGGCCCGGTCCGTCACGGTGATCAGGGGCCTGTACAAGATCTTCGGCCCTGACTGGCTCCCCCAGCCGTGGACCTTCGCCACTTACGACGTGACGGACCGCCACGACCTGATGATCACCTGGGTCTCGGACTGGGCGACCGACTCCGGGCCGGAGCATCCGCGGTCCCGGCTCGACCCCCGGCGGCCCGACGCCGACCGTGCCCACGATCTGGGCACCCGGCTGGTCGACCACTGGCTGGACCTCCACCCGCAGGAGACGGCGGGGCTGCCGCTGCTGACCGGGAGCGGGCTCCGCGACGCCGCGAACCTGCCCGCCGAGGAGCGCCTGCGCCGCCTCGCCCGGGCCCTCGGCGCCGCCCCGCGCCCCCGCCCGCAGCCGCCGGCGTACACCCCGCCACCGGACCCCGCCCCGCCGATGCCGCCACCGGACCCCGGTCCCGCTCCGGGCCCCACCCCGCCGATGCCGCCACCGGACCCCGGCCCCGTCGACGACCCGGACGACCCGCCCCTCTACCTCGACCACCCGCCGGCGCCGCCGCGCCTCCACGACCTGCGCCGGGAACTCGTCCGCCCCGGCCCGAACGACGCCGCCCTCCACTACCTGGTCGACATGAGCGAGGGAATCGCCGACGAACCGCTGCTCGACATCCTGCGCGAGGAGAACCTGCCCGACACCGCCACGAAGCGCCTGCTCCTCCTCTTCCGGGAACGTCTCCACCGGCTGCCGCAGGATTCGGACGAGGTGCACCGGTTCTGTGCCGAGGTCCTGCACCAGCGGCTCTTCCTCTTCCGGTCCGAGGACACCCCGCCCGGCCGGCCGGCCGCGCTCGACGACCAGACCGTCCGGCGCGCCGCCTGGCTGTTCGGCTGGGCCGTCCTCCCCCACACCCGGGACGTCCGGCACGAGCCCGCGCTGCACCGGCTGTTCGCGTCCCTGCTCTCCGACGACAGCCCCGGCGAACACGCCCTGCTGCGCCGGCTCCTTCCCCCGCCCGGCCCGGACCGGCCGGTCCCGGACCTGCCGCCCGGCGTGTGGCAGCTCCTGCTCCACCGGCTCCCGGCCGGTGCGCTCGCGGACCGGTACCCCGACCCGGCCCCGGCCCCGCAACCACCGCCGCCGCCTCCTCCGCCGCCGCCCCGCACGCACCACCACCCGCGGCCGGAGCAGGAGCCGACGCCCGCCCAGGTCCCCCCACCACCCGCCGCTCCCCCGGTCCAGGCCCCACCGCCCGCCGCCGTCGACCGGTCCGGTTACCGGCCCGGCCACCAGCCCGACCAGACGGCACCGGCGGCACCGGCGGCCCGGCAGCCGGACCGTCCGCCCGGGCAGTACCCACCGCGGGAGACGGACCAGCAGCCGCGGATCGTCGCCGTCATCGTGGTCCTCGCGGTCGTCCTGCTGGTGGCCGGCGCGCTTCTCGTGATGAACCTGAAGTGACCCCTCCCGGGGCCGGTCCGGCGACGCCGGACCC